>NZ_JBEXTZ010000103.1:0-28515 GCF_040614195.1 Amycolatopsis sp. NPDC006125 | reverse complement strand
GGCCAGGAGGCCGACGTCGCCGGCGAACCCGCAGGCGGCGGACGCGGCCACGAACACCGCGATCGAGAGGGCCAGCACCCGGCGGTGGCCGAAGCGGTCGCCGAGCGCGCCGGCGGCCGGCATCGCGGCGGTCAGCGCCAGCGCGTACGCGGTGACGACCCACGAGACGCGCGAGGGCGCACCCAGTTCGGCGACGATCGCGGGCAACGCGGTCGCGACGATCGTCTGGTCGAGCGCGCCGAGCGTCGTGACGAGCACGAGGCAGCCGAACAACGCGCGACGCCTGGTGCGGGGTGGGGCGAGGGGCACGGGACTCCCTGGGATGGCTGGATGCGGTGAGGTGGGTGGGGTGTGGGGTGGGGGCGCGGCGCCGGGCAGACGTGCGGCGGTTGATCTCCGCGTGGCGCCCGTCGTGGGGTGGGGGCACCGCGTCCCGCGGGCGCGCGGCGGAGCTCGACTCCGTGAGGTGCCCGGTGGGCACGGAGGAGGCCTTGGATGGCTGGATGCGGTGAGGTGGGTGGGGCGTGGGGTGGGGGTGCGGCGCCGGGCAGACGTGCGGCGGGTGATCTCCGCGTGGCGCCCGTCGTGGGGTGGGGGCACCGCGTCCCGCGGACGCGCGGCTGGGCGCGACCTCCGCGAGGTGCCGGTGGGCACGGAGGAGGCCTTGGGTGGCGGGGTGCGGCGAGGTGGGTGACCGATGTGAGGTGGGGGCGCGGGAAAGCCCTCGGGCGGCGGGTGGGTGCGGCGAGGTGGGTGAACGGCGCTTGGTGCCCGTTGTGGGGCGGCGGCACGGCGCCGCGCCGCTGCGCGGCGGGCGGCGCCCTCCGGTAGCGGCGCGGCGAGGCGGCTGAACAGCGCCCGAAGCAGGGCTAGAGACACGGACGACTCCCTGGCAGCGACGGCGGCGACCGGGCGCGGGGAGGGGTCGGCTCCCCGACGGGCGGCTCGCGGGCGCACCCCGCCGTCGCCGGGATTATGCACCACCGGCACCACGGCCCAGCGGGCCCAACAGGACATTTCCGCAGGTCAAGCGCGCGACATCGCTTCCATGGATAAGCAGAATCCGAACTATGAATTTCCTTTACCATGGGGTCGTGCCGCATCGTGGTCAGGGTCTTCCCCGGCGCCACGACGGCGCCGTGTGCGCAAAGGAGCGGCACTGTGGACATCACCAGCGACGTCACCCCGCGGGTGACGCCCGGACACGCGGTCCGGCTCGGATGGCGGGAGAAGCTCGGCTACGGCGCGGGCGACCTCGCCTCGAACCTCTCCTGGAACCTGGTCGGCGGCTTCCTGCTCTACTACTACACCGACGTGGCCGTGGTGCCGGTCGCCGCGCTCGGCACCCTGTTCCTCGTCGCCCGCCTGCTGGACGCGATCATCGACCCGGCGATCGGCGTGCTGGTCGACCGCACGCGCTCCCGCTGGGGCAAGGCGCGGCCCTACCTGATCTTCGCGTCGATCCCGTTCGGCGTGCTCGGCGTGCTCACCTTCACGGTCCCGGACATCGGCGACACCGGGAAGCTGATCTACGCCTTCCTCACCTACCTGACGCTCGGCCTGCTGTTCTCGCTGGTCAACGTCCCGTACAGCTCGCTGCTGCCGATGATGACGCGGGACTCGCAGGAACGCATGCAGATGGGGGGGCTGCGCGCGATCGGCAGCTCGGTCGGGTCGATCATCGTCACCGCGGGCACCACGCCGTTCGTGGCCCTGCTCGGCGGCGGGAACGAGCAACGCGGCTGGACGATCGCGACGCTGATCTTCAGCGTGCTGTCCGTCGGGTTCTTCGTGTTCACCTTCGTGGCCTGCAAGGAGCGCTACGCCCTGCCCCCGGAGACCGACGCGCTCCGTCCCGGCGCGGCGCTGCGGACGTTGTGGGGCAACAAGGTCTGGAAGATCACCTTCGTCTACGGCGTGCTCAACTTCGTGCGCCTGGGCATGGTGCTCGCGGTGACCGTCTATTTCGCACTCGCCGTGCTGCACGCGCCGTGGGCGATCTCGGTCCTGCTGCCGCTGGTGTCCGGCGCGATGATCGTCGGCGGGTTCGTCGCCCCGGCCTACTACCGGCGCTTCGGCAAGCGGCGCGGCAACGTCCAGGCGCTGGCCGTCGGGTTCGTCTTCTGGGCGGCGATGATCCCGCTCGAGAGCAACTTCCCGGCGTTCCTCACCTGCTACATCGTCGGCACGCTGGCGATCAACCTGTCGATGGTCTCGATGTTCACCATGGTCGCCGACACGGTCGAGTACCAGCAGTGGCGGTTCGGCACCCGCAACGAGGGGCTGCTCTCGTCGGGCATCAGCTTCGCCACCAAGGTCGGCTCGGCGGTCGGCTCGGCCGCCGTCGCCTACGGGCTGGGCGTCGCGGGGTACACGCCCGGCGAGGCGTCCGGCCCGGCGCTCACCGCGATCCGCCTGATGTTCTACGGCGCCCCGCTGCTGCTGATCGTGTTGCAGGCGCTGACGATGCTGTTCTGGGACCTCGACGGCAAGCACGAGCAGATGGCCGCGGACATCGACCGCGCCACCCGCGCGAAGGAGGAGGACTGACGTGAACCCGTCCGACGGCGCCGAATTCCGGCGGGCGCTGGGCCACTACCCGACCGGCGTCTGCGTGGTCACCGCCGGCGCCGGGATCGCGATGGTGGTCGGCACCTTCACCTCGGTGTCGCTGGACCCGCCGCTCGTGGGTTTCCTGCCCGACCGGGCCAGCACCTCGTGGCCGCGGATCCGGGAGACCGGGCGGTTCTGCGCGAACGTGCTCGCGGCCGGGCAGGAGGAGCTGTGCCGGGACTTCGTGCGCAAGGCGCCGGACCGGTTCGCCGTGCACGGCCTGCCCGGCCCGGCGCCGTACGGGCCACGCCTGTGCGGCACGGTCCTGCGGGTCGGCTGCGACATCGAAGCCGTGCAGCCGGCCGGCGACCACGAGCTGGTGCTGGGCCGGGTGCGAGTGCTGGAGGTCGACCCCGAGGCGGGCGAGCCGATGGTGTTCCTGCGCGGCCGCTACGCCGCGGCGGCGGTGCCGGCGTGATCCCGGTGTCGCCCGCGGTGACCGGCGTGCCGTACGGTCGGCCCGTGGAGAGCGTGAACGCCCGGGTCCGGGAGCCCAAGCAGGAACGCAGCAGGCTGTCGTTCGACAAGGCGCTGGACGCGGTGATCGCCCTGCTGGTCGAGCACCGCTCGGACTCCTTCACCCTCGCCGACGTCGCCCAGCGCGCCGGCGTGTCCACCGGGTCGATCTACGGCCGGGTGAGCAGCAAGGACGACCTGATCCGCACCGCGCACGCCCGTGAGATGGAGCGGATCGCCGAGGAGCAGCGCGCCGCGTTCGCCGCCGAGCCTCCCGCGGGGGAGACGTTCGGCGAAGCGGTCGAGCGGGTCATCGGCACGGCCGCGGAGCTGTTGCGCCGCAACGCCGCCGTGCTCGGCCCGTTCATGCTGCTGGCCAACACCGACCCGCAGATCGCCGAGCTGGGCGGTGCGGCGCACGCGGAGCTGCGGGACGCGTTCGTCGACGCGCTCGTCCAGCGCGAGGACGAGATCGGCCACCCCGATCCGCACCGCGCGCTGGAGTGGAGCTTCACCGTCGTGTACAGCGTGCTGGCCCGCTGGCTCGCGCTGGGCAGCACGCAGCAGGCCTCCGGCGAGGGGGAGTGGTCGGACATCCTGGCCGACCTCGCGCGGATGGTGCTGGCGTTCCTGACCCAGCCGGAACCGGCGCCCAGGAAGCGCCGGCGCTAGCACTTCCCGCGGATGGCGCTGGCTTTTTCGCGCCCGCAAAACTAGAATCATCATTCTGAATCTAAACCAGGAGGAACCCCGGTGACCGCTCCACCCGACCGCCCGCGCCGCGGCGTGAGCCTGTACTCGTTCCAGGAGGAGTACTTCCTGCGCACCATGTCCGTCGAGGACTGCGTCGCCGCCGCCGCGGCCATGGGCGCCACGGGGATCGAGATCATCCCGGAGCAGTCCATCCCCGGCTACCCGGTGGTGACGGACGAGTTCGCCGAGCGGTGGCACGGCTGGATGGCCGCCTACGGCACGACCCCGGTCGCCACCAACGCCTTCCTCGACACCAAGCTCCACGCCGACCGCTGGCTCACCCTCGACGAGCAGGTCGCCTCCGTGCGCCGCGACATCGACATCGCCGTCCGGCTCGGCGCGGGCATCGTCAAGGCCACCATCAACTTCTCGCCCGAGGTGATGGCCGCCGCCGCGCCGTACGCCGAGGACCGCGGCGTACGGCTGCTGCTCGAAGTGCACGCGCCGTTCCACTTCTCCCACCCGTGGATCCTCGAGCACCTCGAAGTGATGCACCGCGCCGGGCCGCACGTGCTCGGGCTGATGCCGGACATGGGTGTGCACGTCCGTCGGTTCCCGCGCGTGGTCAGCGAACGCGCCCTGCGCGACGGCGCGGACCCCGCGCTGGTCGACTACATCGTCCGGACCTACGACGACCACGGCGACACCCACGCGCTGATGGACATCGTGAACTACCGCGGCGGCGGGCCGGTCGAGTTCGGCCTGGCGCGCCAGGCCACCCACTACATCTGGACCGAGCCGAAGGAGATGCTGGAGCACCTGCCGTTCATCGGGCACGTGCAGGCGAAGTTCTACGAGATGACCGACGAGGGGTACGAGTACAGCATCCCCTACGACGAGATCGTGCCGGTGCTCGCCGGCGGCGGGTTCACCGGCTACCTGTCCAGCGAGTACGAGGGCAACCGGCACATCCAGGACGCCCACCCCGTCGACAGCGTCGAGCAGGTGCGCCGCCAGCAGGAGATGCTGGCGCGGCTGCTCGGCGAGTGAGGAGACCCGATGTTCGACCAGTACATCGTGTGCGGCCTGCGCGCCCGCGAACGATCCGGCGGCGAGGTGGAGGTGCGGATGCCCTACTACCGCGGGCTGTTCCTGTCCATGGTGGAGGCCGTCGACCTCGTGCTCGACGGCGTCCCGGTGCCGCCCGGGCGCACCACGTTCACCGTGCACGGCAACACCTACACCTTCGCCGAGATGCCCGGGATCACCGGCGACCGGTGGGAGATGGGGGAGCGGGCGGTGCTGGGTTTCGACACCGGCGAGCCGCTCGCGCCGGGTGAGCACGACGTGGAAGTGTCCGTGCGCCTGCGCATCTCCTACATGCCGGTGCCCGGTGGCGGGCGCGACCGCAAGCGGCTGGTGGCGGCGTGAGGGCCTTCCCCGGCGCGGTGGACGTGGCGATCGTCGGGAGCGGACCGTGCGGCGCCGCGTACGCGCGGATCCTGTCCGAGACCCGGCCGGACCTGCGGCTGGCCACGTTCGAGACCGGGCCGATGCTGGCCGACCCGCCCGGCGTCCACGTCAAGAACATCGCCGATCCGGTCGCGCGGGAGCGGGCGCAGCGGCGCTCGGAGGGGCCGGGCGGCGCGGCGCGCGGGCGGCCGGGGACGTTCCTCCTCGGCGGCGACGCGCTGCCCGCCGCGGCGATGTCCAGCAACGTCGGCGGGATGGGCGCGCACTGGACGGCCGCCTGCCCGCGGCCGGGTGAGAGCGAGCGGATCGGGTTCCTGCCGGACCTGGACGACCTGCTCGGCGAGGCGGAACGGCTGCTCGGGGTGTCCGCGCACGCCTTCGACGACGCGCCGTTCGCCGCCGAGGTCCGCAAGCGGCTCTCCGCCGAGTTCGACCCCGGCCGTGACGAGGACCGGCGGGTGCGGCCGATGCCGCTGGCCGTGCGGTGCGAGCCGGACGGCTCGCTGGTCTGGTCCGGCGCGGACGTCGTGTACGGCGACGCGACCCGGCGCAACGAGCGGCACACGCTGTTCCCGGAAGCGTTGGTGACGCGTGTGCTCGTCGAGGACGGCCGCGCGGCGGGCGTGCTGGTGCGGGACCTGCGGGACCTGCGGGACGGCGGCGAGCACGAGGTCCGCGCCACGCGGGTCGTGGTCGCGGCCGACGCGCTGCGCACGCCGCAACTGCTGTGGGCGTCCGGGGTGCGGCCGCCCGCGCTCGGCCGATACCTCAACGACCAGCCGCAGGTGGTGTTCGCGGTGCGGTTGCGCGATGTCGGGCCTGCGGACACCGATCCACGCGGCCGGTCGCGGATCGTGCGGCAGAGCGGGGTGAGCTGGGTGCCGTTCACCGATGCCGAGCCGTTCCACGGCCAGGTGATGCAACTGGACGCGTCCCCGGTGCCGCTGGCGCCGGACGACGTGCCCGCGCCCGGGTCGATCGTCGGGCTCGGCTGGTTCTGCGCCAAGGACGTGCGGGCCGAGGACCGGATCGTGTTCGACGACGCGGCGCGCGACGGCTACGGCATGCCCGCGATGCGCATCGAATACGGGCTCACGCCGCGGGACGAAGCCGCGCTGGACGCCGCCCGCGCCGCGGTGCGCCGGGCCGCTTCGGCGCTGGGTGAGCCGCTGGACGACGAGCCGATCACGCTCGCCGCCGGCGCGTCGCTGCACTACCAGGGCACCGTCCGAATGGGACTCGCCGATGACGGGACCTCGGTGTGCGACCAGGACTCGCGCGTGTGGGGCGTCGAGGGCCTGCACGTGGCGGGCAACGGCGTCATCCCCACCGCGACCGCCTGCAACCCGACCCTGACCTCGGTCGCGCTGGCCGTCGCCGGCGCCCGGCGCATCGCGGAGGAGATCTGATGGACGTGTCGAAGATCGCGACGGTGGTTCCGGTCGCCGACCTGGCCGCCGCCGTCACCACGTGGACGCGGCTGCTGGGCGCGGAACCGGCGTTCGTCGACGGCGACCGGTGGGCGCAATTCGACGTGGCCGGGGCGCGGGTGGCGCTGGCCGGGACCGACAGCGTGACCTCGCAGCCCGCGCTGCTGCTGCGGGTCGCCGACGTGGCGGCCGCCCGAGCCGAGGCCGCGGCGGCGGGCCTGAAGACCGGCGAGGTCGAAGAAGGCCCGCACGAGCTGCGGTGTCTGGTGTGGACGGACGAGGGCGCCGAGATCGTGCTGCACAGCGGGAGGGTGGCGTGAGCTGTCCCTTCACCGATCCCCGCGCGTTGTTCGGCGACCTGGCGGAGGCCCGTTCGCGACCAGGCCTGACCTGGAGCGAGTCGATGGGGCGCTACGTAGTGTCGCGCTACGGCGACATCGTCGAGGCGCTGCACCAGCCGGAGGTGTTCTCCTCGAGGCCTGCCGTGCCCGAACTGCCGTCACCGTGGCGGGAGAGGTTCGCCGGCCGGGTTCCGGACCGGGGCACGTTGCTGGGGCACGACAACCCCGACCACGACCGGCTGAGAGCCGCGGTCAACACGTTCTTCATGCCGCGACGCCTGGCCCGGTTCGAACCCTGGATCGAGCGGAACGCGCACGCCCTGATCGACGAGTTCGCCGACCGCGGTGAGATCGAGCTGAAACGCCACTTCGCCCTGCCGCTGCCGTTGCGGACCATTGCCCACATCGTCGGCCTGGACGTGGACAAGGCCGACTGGATCGGGTTTGCGCTGGCATTCTTCCTCGGGCCGAAGGACACCCACTACCGGGCGTCGCCCGAGGAGAAGGCCGATGCGCTGCTGGAGTTGCACGAACACATCCGCGAGGTGATGGCGGACCGCAGGCGCGACCGCCGCGACGACCTGATCAGCCACGTCTGGAACGTGCGCGACAGCGGCGAGGCCGAGATGACCGACTTCGAAATGCTGTCCCTGTTCCCCGGCCTGATGCTGGCCGGACACGAGACGTCGTCGAACCTGCTGTGCACGGGGCTGGCCCACCTCCTCTCGCGCGACGGCGCGTACGAGGCGGCACAGCACGACGACGCCAGCCGGGCCCGGGCACTGGAAGAGTTGCTGCGGTACGAATCGGCGATCACCGGAATGCCGCGGGTGGTCACCCGCGACACGGAGCTGGGCGGGACCCGGTTGCGGGCGGGTGACGAGGTCTTCCTCGCCTACGCCTCGGGGAGCCGGGACGGTTCCGTGTTCGACAACCCGGACGGCGTCCTGCTCGACCGCGGGTTCGAGCGACCACACCTGGGGTTCGGCCAGGGCGTCCACGCCTGCCTCGGCGCGCCGCTGGCGAGGCTGCTGCTCAAGACCGAGTTGCGCGTGATCCACGAGCGACTCCCCGGACTCCGGCTCGCGACGCCGTACGACGAGTTGGAGTACGGTCCGGTCGGCGAAGGGCGCGGCGTGCCGGAACTGCTCGTGCGGTGGAACCCCGGCGGCCCGCGCCCGGCACGGGTGCGGACCCGGCACGGGTGCGGACCCGGCCGGGCATCCAGGCCGTGGTGGCCGGCAAGTCCGTCGTCGCCGACGGGGTGGTCGAGCTGGAGTTCACCCCGGTGGACGGCCGGTTCCCGGCGTGGGCGCCCGGTGCGCACGTCGATATCCGGTTCGCGCCCGGCCTGACGCGTCAGTACTCGCTGTGTGGTGATCCGGCCGAACAGGACCGGTGGCGCGTCGCGGTCCGGCGTGAGGCGGACGGTCGCGGCGGATCAGTTCACGCGCACGACCGGCTGGCGGTGGGTGATGTCGTGACGCTGACCGGGCCACGCAACAACTTCGCGCTCGCCCCGGCGCCGGAGTACCTGTTCATCGCGGGCGGCATCGGGATCACCCCGCTACTCCCCATGCTGTCGCGGGCCGGAGCGCCGTGGCGGATGGTCTACTTGGGACGCACCGTGCGGAGCATGCCCTACCGCGATGTCCTCCGGGGCCTCGGCGACGTGACGATCTGGACCTCGGATCGCGGCCGTTTCGACCTCGATGCGCTCCTGGCCTCGGCGAAGCCGGGCACGGCGGTGTACTGCTGCGGACCGGAGCGGCTGCTGGCCGCGGTCGAGGAGCTGTGCGATCGACATGCGCTGGCACTGCACGTCGAGCGTTTCGCGCCCAAGCCGCAGGAGTTCGGCCGGAACGCGGAGTTCGAGGTCGTGCTCGCCGGGAGCGGGCGCACGGTCCGCGTCGGTCCGGACGAGTCGGTGCTGGACGCGGTGAACCGAGCCGGCGCCGGGGTGCCGTCGACTTGCCGGGAAGGCACTTGTGGCACCTGCGAGGTGCGGGTGCTCGGTGGCAAGGCCGATCACCGGGATTCGGTGCTCACCCCCGAGGAGCGGGCGGCCGGGGAATACCTGATGCCGTGCGTCTCGCGGTCGCAGACTCCCTCGCTCGTGCTCGACCTGTAGAGGGGGTGCGGCGCTCCCTGGTTGCCCGCCTGCGCGGGGAGCACCCTGGGGGCATGGAGAACCACGACTTCGTCGGCATGTGGGTCACCGCCGACGGCCACATCCGCCAGGAACTGCTGCCCGACGGGCGCTACGACGAGGCCCGCGGCAACCGGAAGAGCGCCTACACCGGCCGCTACACCGTGACCGGCAACCACATCGACTACGTGGACGACACCGGCTTCACCGCGACCGGCGACGTCCGCGACGGCGTGCTCTACCACGAGCACCTCGTCCTCTACCGGGAGAGCTGACCGGCGCGGCGGGGCTACCCTGGCCGCATGAAGAGGACGTCGTTCGCGAACTGGCCGTGCTCGATCGCCCGGTCACTGGACCTGCTGGGCGACGCGTGGACGTCCCTGGTGCTGCGCGAGGCCTTCTACGGCGTCCGCCGTTTCGACGACTTCCAGCAGTCGCTGGGCATCGCGCGCAACACGCTCACCGACCGGCTGCGGCGGCTCGTCGAGGAGGGGCTGCTGGAGCGGCGGCCCTACCAGGACGAGCCCCGCCGCCACGAATACCTGCTCACCGAGAAGGGGCGCGACTTCTTCGGGGTGCTCGCCGCCCTGTCCCGGTGGGGCGACCGCTGGCTGGCCGGCGAGGAGGGCGCGCCGATCACCTTCCACCACGAGACGTGCGGCCACGACACCCACGCCGAGGTCGTCTGCGCGCGGTGCGGCGAGCCGCTGCGCGCGGACGACACCCGGATGCGGCTCGGGCCGGGCTTCCCGGAGCGGCTCAAGAGCAGGCCGGACGTGCGCGACAGGTTCTTGACAGGCTGAGTCTCATTACGCAACTGTAGTGGCCGGACCCCGCGACGACGAGGAGGACGGCCGGCGATGGAGTGGACGGGCGCGCGCTACGCGGACACCCCGACGGTGGAGGTGCGGACCTGGGTCGACGCCCCGCCGGAGCGGGTGTGGGCGCTGGTCTCCGACATCGGCCTGATGCCCGCGATGAGCGACGAGCTGCAGTCGGTCGAATGGGTCGACGGCACCACCGGTCCGGCCGTGGGGGCCCGGTTCGTCGGCCGCAGCAAGCACGAGGCGCTCGGGGAGTGGGCCACCACGTCGGAGATCGTCGAGTTCGAGCCGGGGCGGGTGTTCGCCTGGGCCGTGGGGGATCCCGCCGAGCCCAGCGCGACGTGGCGGTTCCGGGTGGAGCCTCGCGACGGCGGCACGGAGCTGTCGCAGTGGATGCGGCTCGGCCCGGGGCGGTCCGGGCTGTCGCTGGCGATCGACCGGATGCCGGAGAAGGAACAGAAGATCGTGTTCGTGCGGATGCGCGAGTTCGAGCGCAACATGACCGCGACGCTGGAGTGCCTCAAGAAGCGCGCGGAAGCCTGATGCGCACGGCGACGACCGTCGAGGCCTCCGGCGGGTTCGGCGAGGTGACGGACTTCGTGGTGGAGGCCGAGAAGCTCGGGCTCGACGTCTGCTGGGTCGCCGAGGCGTGGGGTTCCGACGGGCCGTCCGCGCTGGGCTGGTTCGCGGCGCGCACTTCGCGGATGTTGCTGGGCTCGGGGATCATGCAGCTCGGCACGCGCACGCCGGTCGCGGTGGCGCAGACCGCGATCACACTGTCCAATCTGTCCGGTGGGCGGTTCCTGCTCGGGCTGGGCGCGTCCGGTCCGCAGGTGATCGAAGGCCTGCACGGGGTGCCGTTCGCGCGGCCGCTGGCGCGGATGCGGGAGACCGTCGAGATCGTGCGGCGGGTTGTGGCGGGCGGCAAGATTTCCTATTCCGGCACCGAGTTCCAGATCCCGTTGCCCGGCGGGGACGCGGTGCCGATGCGGCTGTCGATGCGCGCCGAGCACGAGATCCCGATCTACCTGGCGACGTTGTCCCCGGCGATGCTGCGGCTGACGGGCGAGATCGCGGACGGCTGGCTCGGCACGAGTTTCGTGCCGGAAGGCGCGGCGGAGGCGTATTTCGCGCACCTGGACGAGGGGCTGGCGCGCAGCGGGCGCACGCGTGCGGATCTGGACGTGTGCCAGGGCGCGGAGGTGGCGTTCGCGCCGGACGAGGACGCGCTGCGGGCGATGGTGGCCGGGCGGAAGAAGGAGCTGGCGTTCAGCCTCGGCGGGATGGGCTCGGCGTCGACGAACTTCTACAACCGGGCCTACAGCAGGCAGGGGTGGGCTGAGGTCGCGGCCGAGGTGCGGAACCGTTGGCAGGCGGGGGATCGCGACGGCGCGGCCGCGCTGGTGACCGACGAGATGGTGCTCGGCACGACGCTGATCGGCACCGAGCCGATGGTGCGCGAGAGGCTGCGCGTGTGGCGGGACGCCGGTGTGGACACCGTGCGGCTCTACCCGGCGGGCGACACGCTGGACGCCCGGCTGGCGACGCTCGCGAGGGCGATCGAACTGGTGCGGGAGCTTTCGCCTGCAGTGAAAGGGAGTTGATCGTCGGTGTTGTGAGGTCCAGCTTGACGGGCGGTGGGCTGGTGGTGTGTGTGCCCGGCGGGGGCATGCTGGGCGCCCGGCTGGTGACAACCGTCGGGGCGATCGTGTTGGTGTGGGAGCTTTCGCCTGCAGTGAAAGGGAGTTCGCCGTGGGTGTTGTGAGGTCCAGCTTGACCGGCGGTGGGCTGGTGGTGTGTGTGCCCGGCATGCTGGGCGCCCGGCTGGTGACGCTCGCGAGGGCGATCGTGTTGGTGCGGGAGCTTTCGCCTGCAGTGAAAGGGAGTTGATCGTCGGTGTTGTGAGGTCCAGCTTGACCGGCGGTGGGCTGGTGGTGTGTGTGCTCGGCAGGGGGGCATGCTGGGCGCCCGGCTGACGACGCTCGCGAGGTCGATCGTGTTGGTGCGGGAGCTTTCGCCCGCAGTGAAAGGGAGTTCTTCGTCGGTGCTGTGAGGTCCAGCTTGACCGGCGGTGGGCTGGTGGTGTGTGTGCCCGGCATGCTGGGCGCCCGGCTGGCGACGCTCGCGAGGGCGGTCGAGTTGGTGCGGGAGCTTTCGCCTGCAGTGAAAGGGAGTTCGCCGTGGGTGTTGTGAGGTCCAGCTTGACCGGCGGTGGGCTGGTGGTGTGTGTGCCCGGCGGGGGCATGCTGGGCGCCCGGTTGGCGACGCTCGCGAGGGCGATCGTGTTGGTGCGGGAGCTTTCGCCCGCAGCGGCGGAGAGTCCGCGACCGGTGGCGTGAGCTGCCTAGCGGCGCCGGGCCGGTGGGGGCGACGCTCGATTGGTTCGCCCGCAGCGAAAGGGATTTCACCAGCCGTGTCGTCACGTCTAGCGTGGCCGGACATGGAAACCTTGACCGGCACCGCCGCTGGTGTCCCGTACACGGCGTTGCCACCAACCGGCGGTGGCCGCGCGCCGTTGGTCGTGACCTGGCACATGCTGGACGCGCCCCGGACCGACGCGGCGTTCGCGGCCGCGTTGCCGATGCGCGGGGTGCCGGCGTGGCGGGTCCACCTGGCCATGCCGATGTGCGGCGCGCGGATGGTGGACGGCCGCCTGGACGCGGCGATCGAACTCGCCCGGCGGGACGCGTTGCTGGCTTTCCTGGCGCCGTTCGTCCGGCAGGCCGCCGGGGAATTCCCGGCCGCGCTGAAGGACCTTCGCGCGCAGCTGCCGGTCGACGACGGCCCGGTCAGCGTGCTCGGCGCTTCGCTGGGCGGCGCGGTGGCGCTCGAAGTCCTTGCGGCGCAACAGGTCCCCATCCGCTCGGCCGCGCTGGTGAACCCCGCCGTGCGGTTGCGGTCGGTGGTCCCGCTGACCGACGGCCTCGCCGGGCGCCCGTACGAGTGGACGGAGGAGGCGCACCGGGTGGCGGACGCGTTCGACTTCGTCGCGCGGGCCGGCGAGCTGGCGCCGGTGCCGCTGCTGCTGGTGAGCGGCGAGCGGGACCACCCGGACCTGCGCGCGGACGCCGCCGCTCTGGTCGCCCGGCTGGCGGACGCGGAGCTGGTCGACGTGCCGGAGCTGGCGCACCCACTGGCCGAGGAACCGGGCCTGGAGCCGGCGCCGCAGCTCCCGACGACGAAGGCCGTCGACGAGGTGCTGGCAGACTGGTTCACCCGGCAGCTCGCCGACTGAGAGGCCGCGGCCCCTGCCCGCCAGCGCCGCGGCGGACCGCTCGGCCTGCCGGGCGCCCGGAGCGGAGTTGTCGGCCCGACACCTGGGTGGGCGCCCCGGTCAGTGGTCCCAGGCCAGCAGCATCCGCTCGGGGCCTCGGGTGGACAGGCCCGCCTTCCAGTCGATGCCCGCCTCGCCGTCGGCGAAGCGCAGGCCGGGCAGCCTGCGAAGCAGCGTGTCGAGCGCGACCTGCAGCTCCATGCGGGCCAGGGGCGCGCCCAGGCAGTGGTGCACGCCGTGGCCGAAGCCGATGTGCGAGGTGTCCTGGCGGCGCAGGTCGAGTTCGTCGGGGTCGGCGAAGACGCGTTCGTCCCGGTTCGCCGACGCCAGCGCGGGCAGCACGGCCTCGCCCGCGCGCACCAGCACCCCGCCCAGCTCGATGTCCTCCGTCGCGTACCGGGCGATGCCGGCGCCAAGCCCCAGCGGCACGAACCGCATCAGCTCCTCGACCGCTTTCGGCACCAGGCTCAGGTCGGCGCGCAGCACGGCCAGCTGGTCGGGGTGCGTCAGCAGCGTGTAGACGAAGTTGGGGATCTGCGACGCGGTGGTCTCGTGCCCGGCGACCAGCAACGCCGTCGCGAGCATCACCAGTTCCTCTTCGGACAGTCGATCCTCGTTGTCCCGCGCGGCCACCAGCCCGCTGAGCAGGTCGTCCCGCGGCTCCGCGCGGCGCTGCGCGATGAGGCCCTCCAGGTAGGCGTGCATCCTGCCGGTGCAGTCCGCCACCTCCTCGGGCGTGAACTTCGTGGTGGACAGGAACGCGTCGGACCAGTGGCGGAAGTCCACGCGGTCCTCGTAGGGCACGCCGAGCAGCTCGCAGATGACGGTCACCGGCACCGGCAGCGCGAACGCCTCGACCAGGTCGGCGGGCGGGCCCTGGTCGAGCATCGCGTCGACCAGCCCGCCGGCGATCTCCTGCACCCGCGGCCGCAACTGCTCGATGCGCCGCACCGTGAAGGCCTTCTGGACCAGCCGGCGCAGGCGGCTGTGGTCCGGCGGGTCCATGCTGAGGATGCCGCCGGGCTGCGACGGCTGCGGCCGCATGCGGGGTTCGTCGTGCTGGAGGCTCGCCGCGCGGCTGAACCGCGGGTCGCCGAGCACGACCTTCACGTCTTCGTAGCGGGTGGCCAGCCAGCCCGGTTCGCCGTAGGGCAGCCGGACCCGGGTGAGCGGCTCGGTCGCGCGCAGGTTCGCGAACAACGGCTCCATGTCCAGCCGCTCCGGCTCGCTGAACGGGTAGCTCCGGGGTTCCGCGGTGGTCATCACCAACTCCTCGACGGGTGAACTTCGCCCGAATCATTCCGACATGTGGTGTTTTTCCAACACCTGTCGGAGACCATTAGACTGATCCGGTGTCCGCCCCGCAAGTACCCGATCGCCGTAGCCGCCGGTCACGGTCCGCGCTCGAGGCCGCGCTGCTGGAGCTGATCGCCGAGCGCGACCTGGGTCAGATCTCGGTGTCCGACCTGACCAAGCGGGCGGACGTCAACCGCTCCACGTTCTACGAGCACTACACCGACGTGCACGACCTCGCGGCGGCCGCGTGCACGGACATGTTCGACGAGCTGGTCGCGGCGGCGCACGTGCTGCTGCCCAACGAGGATCCGGCGCCGATCGACGCGCTGGCCAGGATCTTCGCGCACGTGGCCGAGCACGCGCGGCTGTACGGCGCGTTGCTCGCCGGCAGCGCCCGGGTGATCAACCACCTGCACCAGCGCCTCGCGATCGCCATCCACGTGCACCTGGCCGGCACCGCAGCCCCCACCCACGCCGACGACCCGGCGGAGATCCCCCACGACCCGGCGGCGGCGCTGCTGGCGGGCGCCCTGCTGGGGACCGTGATGGACTGGCTGCGCCGCGGCTGCCCCGGCACGCCGGAGGGCATCGCGGCGGAGATCTGGCCGCACCTGGTGGCGGCGGGTTCGGTGAGCCGCTGACCCACTCGCCGCCGGCTGTGGTGGCGGGGGGTGTTCGCTTGGGCTGGGGCGGTGGGTGTGGTGGCCGGGGGCGCTGTCCTGTTCGCTCGGGCTGCGCCGGTGGCTGTGGTGGCCGGGGCGGTGTGTTGGTCGCTGGGGCCACGCGGCGGCTGCGGTGGCGGGGCGGTGTGTTGTTCGCTTGGGCTGGGCCGGTGGGTGTGGCGACCGAGCGCGCTGTGCTGCTCGCTGGGGCTTGGGCGGTGGTGTGGTGGCCGGGCGCGCTGTGCTGCTCGCTCGGGCCGGGTCGGTGATCGGGTGATCGGTGCGACTGCCGGCTGCGGCTACGTGGTTCCCCGCCTGCGGATGGCCGTCGCCAGCGCTGCGCCGCCGAACAGGAGGGCGCCCGCTGCGCCCGCGACCGCCGTCAACTGCCGCACTGTCCGGCCGCTGTCGCACAACGTGCTCAGCGCTGGGCGTGAACCGGGGAAGTACTGGTCGTACGTCCCGTCCGGGGCGGCATCCGCGTGCTGGTCGGGTTCGTGCAGCGCCGTGCCGCAGGTGATCCCGGCCGCCGAGACCTCCGAGGTCGCCGCCCACACCGCCAAGCCGACGCACAGCGCCGCCACGAGAACGAGACCGCCGATGATCGCCCGCACCCGCGGGAGTGTACTGCCCCGATCAGTTCGCGATCAGGCCCACGAACCGGCGACGCGGCTCGGAGAAAGCGCTCACCGCGGGCGATCGTCGGCAGGACGCGGCGCTTCCGCACTCCGGCGCCGGACCACCACGGCACTCACCGCGGCTACCCGGTCTCCAGCCGCTGCGCGATCGGGCCGCGGGCGGGTGCCGGCGGGTCCTTGGGCAGCTTCTCCACGGCGCGCGCGAACTCGTCCCAGTTCGCGGCCTCCTTGAGCCGGAACTGTGCCGGCTTGAAGTTCGGGCCCGTGACGTCCAGGCCGAGTTTCGCGTCCTTGAAGAAAACCCTGCCGTTCTCCTTGGCCATGTCCTCGAGCATCGCGGTGAAGTGGCCGGCGAGCCGGTCGCCGGCCTCGGCCAGGTTGTTCCGCGCCGCGCGCACGTCGGCCCGGAACTGGGCCATGATGCGCTGCGGGTCGGTCTCCTCCCAGGTCTTCGTCAGCTGCTTGATCTCGCCGACGACCTTCGCCACGTTCTCCACCCCGCCCACCACGTCCCCGGACTTGGCGGCGGAGATCAGCCCGGCGGTGCTGTAGAACATGTTCAGCGCGAACTCGACCTTCGCGGTCGTGCGGTCCTTCTGCGCGTCGGCGAGGGCCTTGGTGATGTTCGCGGCGAACTTCTCGGCGTTGTCCTCACCGGTGCGCACCAGCAGCGCGTACTGCTCGAGCACCTTGTCCAGGTATGCCGCATAGGCGGACTGGTTCCCGACGAACGCCTTCAGGTCGTTGAGCCTGCTCGTCACCGCGCGGGCGGCCGACCCGGTCCACTCGGCCAGGTTGCCGGTCGCGGTGGTGAACTTCTCGTCCACGTCGTCGACGGTCACGTTCGCCGCGGCCAGTTCCCGGCGCGCATCGTCGGCGGCCGCGGCCGCGCCGCCCTGGTAGCCGTGCAGTTCGCCGAGCAGGGAGTAGGCCTCCCAGACCACGTCCTTCTTCTTCGCCGCGTCGATCGACAGGTTCCGGACGTATTCCTCGGTCTGGGTGCCCACCCCCTCGATCACCGGCGGCGGCGACTGCTGGAGCAGGATCTTCGCGCAGTCCTCGATGACCCCGGCCAGTCGCAGGAACTCGGCGAACAGCTGCTCCCGGTACTCCTCGTACGCGCTCAAGCCGGTCAGCCCTCCTGGCCGTCGGCGCGGGCGTACAGCGCCTTGATCTTCAACATGGCCTGTCCCGCGTACTCCAGTTCGTCCTTGACGTGCACCTGGCGGCGCTCGACGAGGTCGGTCATCCGCGCGATGACCCCTTCGAGCTTGCGCAGCGGCAGGTTCTCGGTGTCACCGCGCAACAGGTCGTCCAACGTGGACCCGTCGGTGAACTGGACGTTCGCCCGGCACTTGTGCACCCGTCCCGCGACGTCCTGCGCCCATCCGCCCGCCTCGGTGAGGGCCTTGCCCGCCGCCTCCAGACTGCTCAGGTCGACCTCGTAGCCGTTGCTCAACGCAGCCTCCCCTCCACGCTCCCCGCGATCGGGCGAGTGTGCCGCGCGGACGGGACGGCCGTACAGGTCCATTCCGGACAATGTCCGGTTGCGGTCACAACCAGCCGCGGCGGACGGCGGCCACCCCGGCGGCGAACCGGCTGTCTACCTGCAGGACCTCCAGGATCGCGCCGACGTGGCGGCGGACCGTGCGCACCGCGGTGCCGGTCTGGCGGGCGATCGCCTCGTCGGTGAGGCCGGCCGCCAGCAGGTGCAGAACCTTGTGGCGGGCGGGGGTGAGCTCGGCCGGGGCCGCCTCGCCGATGGCCGTGGTGTCCGGCGCGTGCCAGAGCGCGTCGAACCACTCGGCGAGGAGTCCGAGCAGGGCGGGGGAGCGGATCAGCAGCGCGCCGTCGGCGCCCGTGCGGTCGATGGTGACCAGCGCGACGTGGTCGTCGACGTGCATCATCTTCACCGGCACCGACCGCCGGATGCGGGCCTGCTCACCGGCGCGGACGGACTCCTCGATGCTGTGCGAGCCCCACTCGTCCGAGGCGTGCTCGGTGTCGTAGAGCATGCGGAACTCCACCCCGGCCGCGATGGCGTCGGGCGGCGGCAGGAGCAGGCCCTCGGTGGTCGGGTTGTGGCCGGACCTGGCGTTGAAGGTGGCGCGGAGAAGGCGGCGCGGGGAGCGGTAGAGCCCGGCCGCCAGCCGGGCCATCTCGGCCGGATCGCGGACCGCCTGGACGTCCTCGCCGTCGAGCGCGTCCTGCGACAGGCCGGTGGTCGGCGCGACCAGGTCGGCGAACCGCTCCCACGACTCCGCCAGGCCCGCCTGCAGCGCCGCCAGGTGCCGGTGCTGCCGGTCGATCAAGCGGCGCAGCGCGATCACCGGGTGCACCACGCGCACATACCGGTGGTCGCCCGCGCCGGCCATCGTGACGAGGCCGGCGTCGAGCAGTTCCCGGCCGGCGGGGTCGTCGAGGTCGAACCGGCCGGCCCCGGGTCCGGCCGGGATCTCGCCCGCGGCGTGCAGGCGTTCGTACGCCTCCGCGGCCGCCTCCGACACCAAACCAGCCAGCACCATCGCCACCACGGTTCCTCCTGACGCCCGGAAACGGGGACATCATCACCCGGCCGCCCGTCCGGTGCGCGCAGTGGGCACCCACCGCGAGAGCATTAATTAATAATTAATCTTGACGCGCCCACCCCTGGCAAGCGAGACTCGTCCCGCAAGCGAGCGGGTCCGCGACAAGCCGGCACCCGGGTCAACGAAGGAGAGACATGGGCGCAACGAGGCGTCTCGGCCGCGCCGGGCTGGCGTTGCTCGTCGTGGCGGCGCTCGGCCTGGTCACCGCCTGCGCGGGCAAGGTGGGCGAGAACGGCCGGTTCGGCGTCGTCTACATGGACGCGCAGGGCTACTACGCCGGCGTGCGGGCCGGCATGCAGCAGGAGGCCGAGGCCCTCGGCCGCGTGCCACAGCTGCTGCAACTCAACGCGCAGGGCGACGCGTCGAAGGAGAGCACGTTCGTCGACCAGGTGAGCGCCGCGAAGGTGGACGCGCTCATCCTGTCCCCGGCGTCGGCGACCGCTTCGGTGCCTGCGATCCGCCTCGCGCACGCCAGCGGCATCCCCGTCATCTGCTACAACACCTGCATCGCCGACGAGAGCGCCCGCAAGTACGTCTCGGCGTATGTGCTGGGCGATCCGGTGCGTTTCGGCGCCCTGCTCGGCGACCAGGCGGCCGACCACTTCCTCGCCGCGGGCAAGACCGCGCCGAAGATCGCCGTCGTCAACTGCGAGTTCGTCGAGGTCTGCGTCCAGCGCAGGCTGGGCTTCGAGCAGGCGCTCAAGGCCAAGCTCCCGGCCGCCGCGATCGTGGCGAACCAGGAGGGCGCGACGATCGACGACGCGGTCGACGTGGCCGAGCGGATTCTCACCGCGCACCCCGACGTGGACGCGTTCTACGGCGAGGCCGGCGGCGCCACCATGGGTGCGGTCCGCGCCGTGCAGGCCCGCGGCAAGGTCGGCCAGACCGTCGTGTTCGGCAGCGACATGTCGACCGAGGCGGCGCAGGCGCTGGCCGTGAACACCGTCCTCAAGGGAGTCGTCGACATCTCCGGCATCGCGGTCGGCAAGCTCGCCGCGAAGGCCGCCGACCAGGTGCGGCGCGGCGAGCTGACCGAGTACACGGTCGTGCCGGCGCCGATCGACCTCTACGCCTCGCCCGAAGACGGCCGCGCCTGGCTGAGCGCGCACCCGGACGGTGTCCCGTGACCGTCCACACCAGACCGCAGAGCGAAGGAGAAGCCGTGGCTGCCAACGTCATCGAGGTCGACGGCGTCACCAAGCACTACCCCGGCGTGCAGGCGCTCACCGATGCCGCCATGACCATCCGCGAGGGCGAGATCCGCGCCCTGCTCGGCCGCAACGGCGCGGGCAAGTCGACGCTCATCCGCGTGCTGTCCGGGGTGGAGCGGGCGGACGCGGGCACCGTCACCGTCGCGGGCGAGCGGCTCGGCGACGGCGGCGTGCGCCGCGCGGCCGAGCTCGGCGTCAGCACCGTGCACCAGGAACTGAGCCTGGTCGCCGAGCTCAGCGTCGCGGAGAACCTCTACCTGGGCCGCTGGCCGCGACGCGGCGGAGCCGTCGACTACGCCACGATGCGCGCCGGCGCGCGGGCGGTGTTCGCCAGGCTCGGGCTGGACATCGACCCGGCCGCGCCGGTCGGCGAGCTGTCGCTGGCGCACCGGCAGCTTGTGGAGATCTGCCGCGCGGTGCGGGAACAGCCCCGGCTGCTGATCCTCGACGAGCCCACCAGCGCGCTCGCCGCGGGCGAGGTCGACATCGTGCTCGACACCGTCACCCGCATCGCCGCCGAGGGCGTGGCCGTGCTCTACGTCAGCCACCGGCTCGAAGAGATCCGCCGCATCGCCCACAGCGCGACCGTGATGCGCGACGGGCGGGTCGTGGACACGGTCGACGCGACCGACACCGGCACCGACCGGATCGTCCAGCTCATGCTCGGCGACTCCGCGACGGCCGCGCAACGCCCGCCCGCGCGCGAGGTCGATCGGACCGGCGTGCCGGCGCTGTCCGTGCGCGGCCTGTCGGTGCCGCCCAAGGTCCTCGACGTCTCGTTCGACGTGCACCCCGGCGAGATCCTCGGGCTCGGCGGGCTGCTCGGCTCCGGCCGCACCGAGGTGCTGCGCGCCATCGCCGGGTTCACCCCGGCCGCGGCGGGCACCATCGCCGTCGACGGCCGGGACGTCACCCGCCCGACCCCGGCGGTGATGAAGCGCCTCGGCGTCGGCATGACCCCGGAGGACCGCAAGGACGAGGGTGTCGTCCCGCTGCTCGGGGTCGACGAGAACCTCGTGATGTCGGAGTTCGGCACCGTGAAGTCCGGGCCGGCCATCCGGCCGGCGCGCGTCCGGCGGGCGGCGCGGCGGCTCATCGAGCGGCTGTCCATCGCCACCGCGGCGCCGGAGACCCCGATCGTCAACCTCAGCGGCGGCAACCAGCAGAAGGCCGTGATCGGCCGCTGGCTGCACGCGGGCAGCCGCATCCTGCTGCTCGACGAGCCGACCCGCGGCGTGGACGTGCAGGCCAAGGCCGAGATCTACCGCCTGGTGCGGGAGGTCGCCGACGCCGGGGCCGCCGTCGTGTTCGTCTCCGGCGAGCTCGAGGAGCTGCCCCTGGTGTGCGACCGGGTGCTCGCGCTGCGCGCCGGGCGCGTCGCCGGCGAGCTGACCGGCGCGGGCCTGACCACCGATTCCGTGCTCTCCGCCGCGATGGCGGCCTGAGAAACAAGGGAAGACCATGACCGTTATCGACTCCCCGGCCGAGCAGCGTCGCAGCCGGGCGGGCCGCCGGTTCGGCGGGCGCTCGCTCAACGAGATCGGCCTGATCGCCGCGATCGTCGTGCTCTACATCGCGCTCGGCAGCAGCGCCGCCGGGTTCCTCAGCCTGGACAACCAGCTCGGCATGCTCCGCGACGCCGCCACCGTCGGCATCGCCGCGTGGGGCGTGACCCTGGTGATCATCGCGGGCGAGATCGACATCAGCATCGGCCCGGCCGTCGCGTTCTCCTCGGTGCTGGTGGCCAAGGGCGCGGCGGAATGGGGCCTCGGCGTCGCAGGCGGCATCCTGCTGACCCTGCTCGCCGGTCTCGCCTGGGGCGCGCTGGCCGGCTGGCTGCGCGCCCGGTTCGACGTGCCGTCGTTCATCGCCACCCTCGGCGTGTGGAGCGCCCTGGGCGGCCTCGGTCTCTACCTCACCGACGCGCTGCCGGTCGTGTTGCCCGACAGCGGGCTGATGACCGTCCTCGGCGGTTCGGTCCTGGGCATCCCGACCCCGGCGATCATCATGGTGGTGCTGTTCTTCGTCTTCGCCTACGTCGCCCGCTACACCGCCTACGGCCGCTCGGTCTACGCGGTGGGCGGCAACGCGCCCGCGGCGCGGATGGCGGGCATCAACCTCGCGAAGATCCGCATCCTGCTGTTCGCCACCACCGGCCTGCTCTCGGCGATCACCGGGATCCTGCTGGCCGCCCGGCTCGGCTCCGGCAACGGCGGCGCGGCCTCCGGGCTGGAGTTCGACGTCATCGCCGCGGTCGTCATCGGCGGCACCGCGCTCGCGGGCGGACGCGGATCGATGCTCGGCACGCTGCTGGGCGTCGTGTTCATCACCGTCATCGGCAACGGGCTGGTGCTGCTCGGGGTGGACTCGTTCCTGCAGAACGTGGTGCGGGGCGTGATCATCGTGGTGGCCGTGCTGGTGAACGTGATCATCACCAAGCGGGCGCGGGCGACGAGGGAGAGCTAGTGAGCGACCAGATGAGGGGCGTCTACCTGCCCGGGAACTCCACGGCGGTGCTGCGTGACCTGCCGGTGCCGGAGCCGGGTCACGGCCAGGTGCTGGTCGAGGTCGGCGCGTCCGGGATCTGTGGGTCCGACATCGGCTACATCTACCACGAGCACAAGGGCCACCGCGGCGTCGACGGCCCCGCCTACCGCGGCGTCGTCGCCGGTCACGAGCCGTCCGGCCGGATCGTCGCCGCGGGTCCCGGTTGCCGCCGGTTCGGCGTGGACGACCGGGTGATCGTCTACCACATCGCCGGGTGCGGGGTGTGCGACAACTGCCGCCGCGGTTACCTGATCAGCTGCACCGGCCCGCAGCGCCAGGCCTACGGGTGGCAGCGCGACGGCGGGCACGCCCACTACGTGCTGGCCGAGGAGTCGACCTGCGTGCCGCTGCCCGACGAGCTGTCCTACGTGGACGGTGCGCTGATCGCCTGCGGCTTCGGCACCGCCTACGAGGGCCTGCGGCGCATCCGCGTCAACGGCGACGGCGACCTGCTCGTCGTCGGGCTCGGCCCGGTCGGGCTCGCGGCAGGCATGATCGGCAAGGGCATGGGCGCGCGCCGGATCGTCGGCGTGGAGCCGTCCCCGCAGCGGCGGGAGTGGGCCGCCGGACTGGACGTGTTCGACGAGGTGGTGACCCCGGACGCGGAGGTCGCGCCGGCGTTCGCCACCACGATCGACTGCTCGGGTTCGCGTGCCGGCCGTGGCACCGCGATCGCCGGTGCGGCGGAGTGGGGCCGGGTGTCGCTCGTCGGCGAGGGCGGCACGCTGGAGACGGAGGTCTCCGACGCGTTGCTGCACAAGCAGTTGACGCTCTACGCCTCCTGGGTCACGTCGGTGCCCGCGATGAGCGAGCTGGCCGTCAACCTCGCGCGCTGGGGACTGCGGCCGGAACGGGTCGTCAGTGACCGGTTCCCGCTCGGTGAAGCCGACAAGGCCTACGCGCTGGCCGCGGGCGCCAGCGCGGGCAAGGTGGTCCTGCTGCCGTGATCGACCGCGACGGCGAGGTGCTCTGGCTGGACAACGGCCTGGTGCGCCTCGGCCTGGTGCCCGCGCTCGGCGGGCGGCTGCTGTCCCTGTCCACTCCGGACGGGCGCGAAGTGCTGTGGCGCAACGAGAAGCTGCTCACCGGCCGGTTGGAGCTCCGCCAGGAGCACCGCCCGCACGGGGGCAGCCTCGGCGACTGGGTGAACTACGGCGGCGACAAGACCTGGCCGGCGCCGCAGGGCTGGGAGCGGGCGGACCAGTGGGCCGGGCCGCCCGACCCGGTGCTCGACTCCGGGCGCTACGAGGTGACGGCCGAGCAGACCGCGGACAGCGCCGTGGTCACCCTGACCAGCGGCGACGACCCGCGCACCGGCTTGCGGCTGACCCGGCGCTTCGAGCTGGGCGGCGGCAGCGGCTACCGGATGACGCTCACCGCCCGCAACACCGGCGCGCGCACGGTGCGGTGGGCGCTGTGGAACGTGACGCAACTGGGGCCGGGCGAGGTGCGCGTGGACGGCCCGGCCGAGGTCACCGAGCTGCTCGCGGGAACCGCTTTCCCGGAGTGGCACGAGGTGCCCGGCGGGGTGCGGGTGCCCGCCCAGGACGTGGTCGGCAAGCTCGGCTTCCCGGGCGCCACCGGGCGGATCACGCACACCGCGGACGGCCTGACCTGGACGCAGACGTTCGCGGTGGACGAGGACGCCGAGTACCCGGACCGGGGGTCCCGCGCCGAGGTGTGGCTGGAGTGCCCGCAGCCGTGGCCGCTTGCCGCGCTCGGCGACCTGGACCCGCCGGCGCGGATCGTCGAGTGCGAGGTGCTCGGCCCGCTGACCACGCTCGCGCCCGGCGAGGCGACGACGTTGACGATCGACTGCACGATCGAGGGGGAGTGATGCGGGGAAAGGTCGCGGTGGTCACGGGCGCCGCGCAGGGAATCGGAGCGGCGACCGCGATCCGGCTCGCCGCCGACGGCGCGGCGGTGGCGCTGCTCGACGTCGCCGACGCCACGGACGTCGCCCGGCGGATCACCGACGCCGGCGGCCGGGCGCTCGCGCTGACCTGCGACGTCAGCTCCGAGGCGGACTGGGCGCGCGCCGTCGGACGTTGCCGGGAAGAGCTGGGGCCGGTCGACGTGCTGGTCAGCAACGCCTACACCGTCGACGTGCGGCCGGCGCACGAAACCACGCTGGCGTCCTGGGAGCGGCAGTTGTCGGTCAACCTCACCGGCACGTTCCTCGGGTTCCGCGCCTGCCTGGACGACCTGTCGCGAGAGGCCCGCGGCGCGGTGGTGCTGACCTCGTCGGTGCACGCGCTGGTCGGCCTGCCCGGGCGGCCCGCGTACGCGGCGACCAAGGCCGCGCTGACCGGGCTCGCGCGCCAGCTCGCCGTCGAGTACGGCACGGTGCTGCGGGTCAACTGCGTGCTGCCCGGACCGGTCCTGACCGCGGCGTGGGACGGCATCGGCGAGGACGACCGGCGGCGCAGTGCCGAGGAAACCGCCGTGAAAAGGTTGGGCACTCCGGAGGAAGTCGCGGCGGCGATAGCGTTCCTGGCCGGTGACGACGCCTCGTTCGTCACCGGCGCGGCGCTGACCGTCGACGGCGGCTGGAGCGTCTACAAGAGGTCTTCGTGAGGAGGTACGGGGGATGACCGCCTACAGCGGCCGGGGCGTGCACGGGCAGACCGTGGCCACGCTCGGCGCGCGCATCGTCGCCGGGGAGATCGCCGAAGGCGCCGTGATCGACCTCGCCGAGCTGGGGCGCGACCTCGACGTCAGCATGACCGTGTTGCGTGAAGCGCTGAAGGTGCTGGCGGCCAAGGGACTGGTCGAGGCGCGCCAGAAGCGGGGGACGTCGGTGCGGGCGCGGGTGCACTGGAACCTGCTGGACAGCGACGTGATCCGCTGGCGCAGCGAAGCCGGCGACACCGCGGCCGTGCTGCGCGACCTGGCGGAGGTGCGGGCCGTGGTCGAGCCGGCGGCGGCGTCGATGGCGGCGCTGCGGCGCGACGAGGACGACCTCGCCGAGCTGGACGCGGCGCTGGCGGACATGCGCACCGCGGTCGGCCCGGCCGCGCAGGTCGCCGCGGACCTGCGCTGGCACCGCGCGCTGCTGCGGGCCACGCACAACGAAATGCTGTCCCGGATGGACGTGTTCATCGAGCCCGCGCTGCGGTTGCGCGACGCGCTCGTGCACGAGGCGCACGACGACGACCCGGAGCCGAGCCACGCGGTGGTCGTGGACGCCGTGCGCCGGGGCGCGCCGGAGGAGGCCGCGGCCGCAGTGAGCGCGTTGCTGGACAAGGCGTCCTCCGACGTCGCCGGGATCATCGGGGAGAAGGACGCGTGAAGATCGTTTCGGTGGAGACGTTCCTGGTGCCGCCGCGCTGGCTGTTCTGCCGCGTGGCCACCGACGACGGTCTCGTCGGCTGGGGCGAGCCCGTCGTGGAGGGGCGTGCGGAAACCGTGCGGGCGGCCGTCGACGAGTTGTCCGACCTGCTGCTGGGCCGGGACCCGCGCCGCGTCGAGGACCTGTGGCAGGTGATGACCAAGGCCGCGTTCTACCGCGGCGGGCCGGTGTTGTCGAGCGCGGTGGCCGGGATCGACCAGGCGCTGTGGGACATCCTCGGCAAGTCGCTCGGGGTGCCGGTGCACCAGCTGCTGGGCGGTGCGGTGCGGGACGAGGTGCGGGTATACGGCTGGATCGGCGGCGACGAGCCGTCCGCGGTCGCCGAGGCAGCCGCGGCGCAGGCCGAGGCCGGGCTGACCGCGGTGAAGATGAACGCGTCCGGGCGGATCGGGCGGATGCCGAACCGGGCCGAGGTCGACGAGGTGGTGTCGCGGCTGGCGGCGGTGCGCGAGGTGCTGGGCGATTCCCGGGACGTGGCGGTCGATTTCCACGGCCGGTTCGGGGTCGCGGCGGCGCGGCGCGTGATTCCGGAGCTGGCGCCGTTGCACCCGTTGTTCGTCGAGGAGCCGGTGCTGCCGGAGTACGCGCACCGGCTCGGCGACGTGGTGTCGGCGAGCGCGGTGCCGGTGGCGTGCGGGGAGCGGTTGTACTCGCGGTCGGAGTTCCTGCCGGTGCTGCAGGCGGGTGTCGCGGTGGTGCAGCCGGATCTGTCGCACGCGGGCGGGATTTCGGAGGTGCGGCGGATCGCCTCGCTGGCGGAGACCTTCGACGCGCTGGTCGCCCCGCACTGCCCGCTCGGGCCGCTGTCGCTGGCGGCGAGCCTGCAGGTCGCGTTCGCCACGCCGAACTTCCTCATCCAGGAGCAGAGCATCGGCATCCACTACAACGCCGGGGCCGAGCCGCTGGACTACCTGGCCGACGTGCGGCCGTTCGCGTTCCACGACGGCGCGATCCGCCGGTGGGACGCGCCGGGGCTGGGGGTCGAGATCGACGAGGACGCGGTGCGCAAGGCCGACGCCGTGGGTCACCGGTGGCGGCCGCCGGTGTGGAGGCACCCCGACGGATCGTTCGCGGAGTGGTGATGAGTCCGGAGTGGACGGTGTTGTCGGCCGAGCGGTTCGCGCTCGGTGAGGGTTTGCGTTCGGTGTCCGGTGGTCTGGTGATGACGGACATCCTCAGTGGACGGTTGCTGTCGGTGGACACCGGCGAGGTGCTGGTGTCCCTGGACGAGCCGCTGGGCGCGGTGGCGCCACTGGCCGGCGGCGGGTGGATCGCCGCGGCCGGGCGGGGGATGGCGGTGCTGGACGGCGGGGTGCGGTGGCTGGCCCGGCCGGTTGATGCGTCGATGCGGATGAACGACGGCGTGGCGGACGCGTCGGGGCGCTTCTGGGCGGGCGCGATGGCGTGGGACGCGCGGCCGGGGGCGGGACGGCTGTTCCGGGTCGATCCGGACGGTTCGGTGCACACGGTGCTCGAGGGCCTGACCGTGCCGAACGGCCCGGTGTTCGCCGGGGACACGATGTACCTGGCGGACAGCGCGGCCGGGGTGATCCACCGGTACGAGGTGTCCGAGGCGGGGGAGCTCGGCCCCGGTGAGCTGTTCGCGCGCGTCGAGGAGGGCAGCCCGGACGGGATGACGGTCGACGCGGAGGGCTACGTGTGGTCGGCGATCTGGGGAGCGTCCCGCGTGGTGCGTTTCGCGCCGGACGGGACGGTCGACCGGGTGCTCCCGGTACCGGCCGTCCAGCCGACGA
Source organism: Amycolatopsis sp. NPDC006125 (assembly GCF_040614195.1). Taxonomy (NCBI): domain Bacteria; kingdom Bacillati; phylum Actinomycetota; class Actinomycetes; order Pseudonocardiales; family Pseudonocardiaceae; genus Amycolatopsis; species Amycolatopsis sp. NPDC006125. The sequence continues at coordinate 1,214 of NZ_JBEXTZ010000103.1, read as the reverse complement.
GTGTCTGCCTGGCGAGTGGCCGGCTGATAGTCACGTCGGCGACGCACGGGCTGGCCGCGCCGGGTCCGCTGGACGGCGCGGTGCTGGCGACGCCGTGTTCTGTGACGGCGGCGCCCGCGTGTGCGGCCCGTGTGCGGCCCGGCTTGCCCACGGTTCGGCTGGGCAAGACCATCACGCCCGAGGACGTCCGTTCGCTGGACGACTGAGTGGGTGCGGTCGCCTCCCACGGCGAGCGGCACGTCCGGCGCCGTCAACGGGGGCGGACGGGGCAGTGCTGGACCTGCGGCGGCTGCCTGTCCGGCTCGCGTGGGAGCCGGGTGCGCCGCCGCTGGGGAGGGCCGGGTGTGGGCTGCCCCGGCCGCGTAGGCGCGCGTGACAGGATGGCCGCATGGTTGCCGGATCCGCGGGTCGTCCCTGGCGGGGTGTCGACGCCGATGAGCGGCAGGCCCGCCGGCGGGAGCGGCTCGTCTCGGCGGCCTTCGACATCATGGGCACCGACGGCGCCGCCGCGGTGACCATGCGCGGCGTCTGCCGCGCCGCGAAGCTGACCGAGCGCTACTTCTACGAGAGCTTCGCCCGGCGCGAGGACCTGCTGGTCGCCGTGCTGGAGGACGTTGCCGGGCAGGCTCGTGAGGTGTTGCTCGCCGCGCTCGCGGAGGCCCCGGACGACACCGCCGCCATGGTCCGCCACGCCGTCGCCGAGTTCACCGCCTTCGTCACCGGCGACCCGCGCCGCGGGCGCATCCTCTTCGTCGAGTCGCTGGCCGCGCCGGAGCTGTCCACCCGCGGCGGCGAGCTGGTCGGCGAGTTCACCGCCACCATCGCGCAGGCCCTGCGCAGCCCCGCGCTGGCCGGCGAGAACGCCGACGACCGCGACGTGGACCTCAACGCCCAGGCGGTTTTCGGTGCGCTGGCCTACCTGTTCCAGGGCTGGCTCGCCGGGCGGCTGGACGTGTCCCGGGAGCGGTTCGTCGCCCACGCGGTGCAGGTGATCGAGCACCTGGCGCGGGCGCACTCCGCCTGACCTGCCCCGCACACCGGCGCATCCGCCCGGCTTATGGCACCTCGCCGCGCGCGCGCCGCTTGAGCTGGCCGCCGCCCCGCGGGCGCGCGCCGCCTGGCCTGCCCTACGCAGGCGCATCCGCCCGGCTCATGCCACCTCGCGGGCGCGCGCCGCCAGACCTGGACGCCGCCCCCCGGAGCGCGCCGCCTCG
>NZ_JBEXTZ010000102.1:0-28684 GCF_040614195.1 Amycolatopsis sp. NPDC006125 | reverse complement strand
TTCCGTTCGCCAACAGGCGCCGCCGCCCGCGCTCGGTGCGGATGCTGCGTCCGCGGCGGGGGCCGAGGAGCCCACGGCGCCCGCCGAGACCGCGGAGCTTCCCTCGGCGGAAGCCGAGCCGTCTCCCGCCGAGGCCGAGCCCGAGGAGCCTGAGGCAGAGGTGGACCAGGCGCTGCCTGCGCCCGATGCCGAGGCAGCGGAGCCGCCTGCGGAGGCCGCCGCGAACGGCGAGCTGCAGGCGGAGGCCGACGCCGCGGCGGCGCAGCCCGAGCAGGCGTCCGGCGAAGCGACCCTGCCTCCGGAGGACGCGCCCCTGCCGGACTACCCCGAGGAGCCCGACGAGGACCTCGTCGCGGTGGGGGATGGCCTGCCGGACCTCACCGAGCACTCCGCGCTGGCCGCGGCGCTCGAAGCGCTCCTGCTGGTCGTCGACTCGCCCGTCAGCGAGGAGGCGCTCGCCAGCGCGCTCGGCCAGCCCGAGCCGCGCGTGACGCAGACCCTGCAGGTCATGTCGGCCGAGCTCACCGAGCGCGGCAGCGGCATCGACCTGCGGCGCGTCGGCGAGGGGTGGCGCCTGTTCACCCGCGACACCTACGCTCCGTACGTCGAGAAGCTCCTGCTGGACGGGCAGCGCTCCAAGCTGACCAGGGCCGCGCTGGAGACCCTCGCCGTCATCGCCTACCGGCAGCCGGTCACGCGTTCCCGCGTCGCGGCCGTCCGCGGCGTCAACGTCGACGGTGTGATCCGCACCCTGCTCGCCCGTGGTCTCATCGAGGAGAACGGCGCCGACCCCGAGACGGGTGGCACTCTGTACGTGACGACCGAATTGTTCCTCGAGCGGCTGGGCCTGTCGTCGCTGACCGACCTGCCGCCGATCGCCCCCCTGTTGCCGGAAGTGGACTCCATCGATGACATCTGAGCCCGAAGCCGAGGGCGTGCGCCTGCAGAAGGTGCTCGCCAAGGCGGGCGTGGCCTCGCGCCGCGCCGCCGAAGACCTGATCGTGCAGGGCCGCGTGAGCGTCGACGGCAAGGTGGTCCGCGAGCTCGGCAGGCGTGTCGACCCGGACAGCGCCGTGATCCACGTCGACGGCACCCGGGTCATCCTCCGCGAGGACCTGATCCACCTGGCGCTGAACAAGCCCCGCGGCGTGCACACCACGATGTACGACGACCAGGGCCGCCCGTGCGTCGGCGACTACGTGCGCGACCGCAGCGAGCGGCTGTTCCACGTCGGCCGCCTCGACGCCGAGACCGAGGGCCTGCTGCTGCTCACCAACGACGGCGACCTCGCGCACCGGCTGATGCACCCCTCCTACCACGTGCCCAAGACGTACCTGGCCGAGGTCGACGGCAAGGTGCCGCGCGGCCTCGGCAAGGAGCTCAAGGACGGCATCGTGCTGGAGGACGGCCCGGTGCGCGTCGACGCGTTCCGGGTCAAGGACAGTATGGGCGGGCGCACCCTGCTGGAGATCGTGCTGCACGAGGGCCGCAAGCACATCGTGCGGCGCCTGCTGGCCGAGGTCGGGTTCCCGGTGCGCAAGCTGGTGCGCACCGCGATCGGCGACGTGCAGCTGGGCAACGGCAAGCCGGGCACGATCCGCAAGCTCAACCGCGAAGAGGTCGGCGGCCTCTACCGGCGCGTCGGCCTGTAACGGCGCCCGCCGATCAACGGCGGGCGCCGCCCCGACCCACTACCGGGCCGGGGTCACGGCCGGAGCGCGGGGCGCTCCGGCCCGCCCCGGAATGCCGAGCGCGACGAGCACGCCGGTGAACGCGAGCACGGCCACCGCGCCCATCCCCGCCGAGAACCCCGTGCTGAACTCCCCGGGCGAGGTGTAGCCGCCGCCCGCGGCCGCGAACACCGCGACCGTGACCGACGTGCCGAACACGCCGCCGAAGATCCGCAGCATCATGAACGCGCCGGACGCCTGGCCGATCTCCGGCGGGCTCACCGCGGCGACCACCGCCCGCTGCGCCGCCGGCATGGCCATGGTCACGCCGACGCTGCCGACGACCAGGGCAGGCAGGATCTCCAGGTAGCCGGTGGCGGCGTCGGTGATCAGGGCGATCCAGCCCATGCACACCGCCTGGAGCAGCAGCCCGCCCGCCACGAACGCGCGCTCGCCGAACCGGTCGGCCAGCCGCCCCGCGATCGGCGCGCACACCATCAGCGTCGCGGTCCACGGCACCAGCCGCAGACCGGCGACGAACGGCCCGTCACCGTGGACGATCTGGAAGTACTGCGCCAGGAAGAACATCGTCCCGTACAGCGAGGCGAACACCAGGAAGTTCGCCGGGTTGGCGGTGGCGAACGCCCGGGACCGGAAGAAGCGCATCGGCAGCATCGGGGCCTCGGCGCGCCGTTCCCAGAACACGAACGCCACCACCAGCGCGACCCCGAGCACGAGCGCGCTCAGGACCTCGGCGCTGCCCCAGCCCGCCGCGTTCCCGCGGACCAGGGCCCACACGATGCCGAACCCCGCCGCGGTCACGAGCCCCACGCCAGCAAGGTCGAACCGCTTGGCCGGGCCGAAGCTCTCGCCGACGTGCCGCCCGGTGAGCAGGATCGTGATCAACCCGACCGGCAGGTTCAGCCAGAAGATCCACTGCCAGGCCAGGCCCTGCGCGACGGCACCGCCGATGAACGGGCCGCTGAAGGTGGCCAGACCGGTGATCCCCAGGTACAGCCCCATGGCCCTGCCCCGCTCGTTCGGCGGGAACGCGGCGCTGACCAGGGTGAGCGACAGCGGCAGCACCATCGCGGCCCCGGCCCCCTGGAACGCCCGGGCCGTGACGAGCGCACCGATGCCCGGTGCCAGCGCGCACGCCACCGACGCGACGGTGAACAACGCCAGGCCGGCGACGAACACGCGGCGGCGGCCGAACCGGTCACCCAGCGCCGCGCCGGTCAGCAGCAGCACCGCGAACGCCAGGTTGTAGGCGTTGACCGTCCACTCCAGCGATTCGAGCGACGCCGACAGGTCCTGCCGGATCGACGTGAGCGCCGTCGTCACCACCAGGCTGTCCAGGGCCATCATGAACGACGCCGTCGACGCCAGGCCCAGTACCCAGGCCTGCCGCGGGGTCACCGGGCGCCGCGCGGTTCGGCGCGGGTGAGCGGCGGGCGCTGATCGTCCGGGTCGTCCGGGTCGGGCTCGCCGAACCACCGCGACGGGGCGTGCCGGCCGTACTCGTCGTGCCAGTCCCACCACTCGTAGGGCGCCGTCTGCGGGTAGCCCTCCGGCGAGTCCTCCCAGGTTTCCTGGCGGCCGAGCGCGGTCAGGTCCAGGTAACTCCAGTTGGTACCCAGCGCCTCGTCGCCCCGGTTGTTGACGAAGTAGGTGCGGTACACCCGGTCGCCGTGGTGGATGAAGGCGTTGGTGCCGTGCCAGGAGTCGACGCCGAAATCGGCGTCGAAGTCGTCGGTGATGGTGTACCAGGGCATCTGCCAGCCCATCCGCGCCCGCACGCGCTCGATGTCGGCCTGCGGGGCACGCGAGGCGAACACCAGCGTGGTGTCCCGCGCGTTGATGTGGGCGAGGTGGCCGAGGTTGTCCGCCATCATCGAGCAACCGCGGCAGGCGTGGTCCGGCCAGCCGTGCACGCCCGGTTCGAAGAAGGCGCGGTAGACGATCAGCTGGCGGCGGCCGTCGAACAGGTCGAGCAGGCTCGCCTCGCCATCGGGCCCGAGGAACGTGTAGGGCTTCGTCACTTCCAGCCAGGGCATCCGCCGTCGCTCGGCGGCCAGCGCGTCGCGCGCGCGGGTGAGTTCCTTCTCCTTGACCAGCATCCGCCGGTGCGCGGCCGCCCACTCGGCCGGTGACACGATCGGTGGTGTGTGCATGTGTCCGCCTTCCCGTTTCGTCGGATACCGGTACCGACACCGGCGGGAGCGGGAACTGGTCGGGGAGGCCGGATCACGGGCGCAGCGTGCGCGGGAAACCGAACCGGGCCAGCAGCGCGGTGTCGGAGAACCGGGTCAGAGCGCCGATCCGGTCGCCGCTCAGCGTCAGCACGAGCACCCCGTGCGCGTGCAGCACCGGGGTCCGCGGGTCGCGGACGTAGTAGCCGAACGCGGGCTGGCCGTTCGCCCTGGCCGGGTACAGCACGTACCGGCGGCCGTCGCGCATCACGACGGTGTCCAGGAAGGTCCGGATGGCGTCGAGCCCCTGGTACTCCAGCGGCAGCGGCGGCATGGTCAGCCACGCGTCGTCGGTCAGCAGGGCCACGATCGCCTCGACGTCCCCGGCCTCGAACGCGCGCGCGAAGGTGTCCACGATGCGGCGTTCCCGGGGCGAGCCCGGCAGCGGCGCGTCCGCCCGGCCGGGCAACTCGCCGGCCAGCGCGGCGCGTGCCCGGGTGAGCGCGCTGGTCACCGCGTTCTCGGTGGTGTCCAGCATCTTCGCGACCTCGGCGGCCCGGAAGCCCAGCACGTCCCGCAGCACCAGCACCACCCGTTGCCTCGGTGGCAGGTGCTGCAGCGCGGCGAGGAACGCCAGCGACACCGACTCCCTGGCCTCGTACCGGGCCTCCGGCCCGGCCAGGTGACCGGCGGCAGCCTCCAGCAGCTCGTCGGGACACGGTTCGAGCCAGCTCGGCTCCGGACGGCGGCGGGATGGTTCGGGCAACGGAACGCCTCCTCGGGGGCTCGGGTGATCCCGCGGGCGGCGCGCCTCGGCGCGCAGCGCGTTCAGGCAACGGTTGGTGGCGATCCGGTACAGCCAGGTCCGCACGGAAGCGCGGCCCGCGTAGCCGCCGAGGCCGCGCCACGCCGCCAGCAACGTCTCCTGCAGCATGTCCTCGGCGTCCTGGACCGAGCCGAGGATGCGGTAGCAGTGCACCTGCAGCTCGGCCCGGAACGGTTCGACGAGCGCGCGGAAGGCCTCGCCGTCGCCGCCGCGCGCCAGGTCCAGGAGTTCCTCGTGGTGGGTCGGGTGCATGGCGGCTCCTTCGTTCGCGCGTGGTCCTCACTGTGGTGGACACCGCCGGTCCGGGAAAATGGTCGCTCCGCGCGGCACGACCGGGCATCTCGTGTGGCGGCGCCCGGCGGCCGCGCCGAGCCCCTAGGATCGCGGCGTGGCCTCCGCTGAAACCATCCCCGTGAGCGACGCGCTGCAGACGCTGCGCCGCGTCTTCGGTTACGACTCCTTCCGCGGTGACCAGGAAGCGATCGTCGAGCACGTGATCGGCGGCGGCGACGCGGTCGTGCTGATGCCGACCGGCGGCGGGAAGTCGCTGTGCTACCAGATCCCGTCGCTGGTGCGCCCCGGCACCGGCGTGGTCGTCTCGCCGCTGATCGCGCTCATGCAGGACCAGGTCGACGCGCTGCTGGCGGTCGGCGTGCGCGCCGGGTTCCTCAACTCCTCGCAGGACTTCGAGCAGCGCCGCGAGGTCGAGGCCGCGTTCCTCGCCGGCGAGCTGGACCTGCTGTACCTGGCGCCGGAACGGCTGTCCATGGAGTCCACGCGGAACCTGCTCGACCGGGGCAAGGTCGCGTTGTTCGCCATCGACGAGGCGCACTGCGTGTCCCAGTGGGGCCACGACTTCCGGCCCGACTACCTGGGCCTGTCCGAGCTGCACGAGCGCTGGCCGGACGTGCCGCGCATCGCACTGACCGCGACCGCCACGAAGGCCACGCACGCCGAGATCGTGTCGCGGCTCAACCTCGGCGAGGCGCGCCAGTTCGTGGCGAGCTTCGACCGGCCCAACATCCAGTACCGCATCGTGCCGAAGGCCGAGCCGAAGAAGCAGCTGCTCGACCTGATCCGCACCGAGCACCCCGGCGACGCGGGCATCGTCTACTGCCTGTCACGCAACTCGGTGGAGAAGACCGCGGAGTTCCTGGTGGCCAACGGGATCAGCGCGGTGCCCTACCACGCCGGCCTCGATTCCCGGACCCGCGCGCGCAACCAGGCGCGGTTCCTGCGTGAGGACGGGCTGGTCGTGGTGGCGACGATCGCGTTCGGCATGGGCATCGACAAGCCGGACGTGCGGTTCGTGGCGCACCTGGACCTGCCGAAGTCGGTCGAGGGCTACTACCAGGAGACCGGGCGAGCCGGCCGGGACGGGCTGCCCTCGACCGCGTGGCTGGCCTACGGGCTGCAGGACGTCGTGCAGCAGCGGCGGATGATCCAGACTTCCGAGGGCGACGACGCGCACCGCAGGCGGCTGTCGCAGCACCTGGACGCGATGCTCGCGCTGTGCGAGACCGTCGAGTGCCGTCGCGCGCAGCTGCTGAACTACTTCGGCCAGCCCGGGCAGCCGTGTGGCAACTGCGACACCTGCCTGACGCCGCCGGAGTCGTGGGACGGCACGATCGCCGCGCAGAAGCTGCTGTCCGCGGTGTACCGGCTGCAGCACGAGCGGGGCCAGAAGTTCGGCGCCGGGCAGATCATCGACATCCTGCTGGGCAAGCAGACGCCGAAGGTGACGCAGCACCGGCACGACCAGCTCACCGTGTTCGGGGTGGGGCAGGAGCTGTCGGAGAGCGAGTGGCGCGGCGTGGTGCGGCAGCTGCTGGCGCAGGGGCTGCTGGCCGTCGAAGGCGACTACGGGACGCTGCTGCTGACCGAGGCCAGCGGCGAGGTGCTGGGCCGCAAGCGCGAGGTGCGGATGCGCCGCGAGCCCAAGCGCGCCGGCCGGGCGGCCGCGGCGACCGCGAAGCGCAAGGCGGCGGCGGAGATGCCGGAAGAGGCCCGTCCGGTGTTCGAGAAGCTGCGGGCCTGGCGGTTCGAGGAGGCGAAGAACCAGGGCGTGCCGGCCTACATCGTCTTCAGCGACGCGACCCTGCGTCAGATCGCCACCGAGCAGCCGTCTACTTTGGACGAGCTGGCCGGGGTGAGCGGCGTCGGGGAGAACAAGCTCGCCCGGTACGGCGAGCAGGTGCTGGCGACCCTGGCGGGAGGCGAGTAGTGGAGATCTGGGTCAACCCGCGGTGCTCGAAGTGCCGCTCGGCGCTGTCGATCCTGGACGAGGCGGGGGTGTCCTACGAGGTGCGCAGGTACCTGGAGGAGCCGCCGACGGTGGCGGAGCTGGACGCCGTGCTGAAGCGGCTGGGCCTGGACCCGTGGGACATCGCGCGCCTGCAGGAGCCCGAGGCCGCCGAGCTGGGCGTCAAGAGCTGGCCGCGCGACGAGGCGACCCGGGACCGCTGGCTGACGGCGCTGGCGGAGCACCCGAAGCTGATCCAGCGCCCGATCATCACCGCCGACGACGGGACGACGGTGGTGGGGCGGACGGAAGAGGCCGTGCGCTCGGTTCTGCCTTGAGGGGAGCCGCCGGCGACGGAGTGGTGGGGCGGACGGCTGAGGTGCTGCGCCCGGTTCTGCCTTGAGGGGCGCCGCCGGCGGGGCGGACGGACCAGGCGGTGCGCTCGGTCTGCCTTGAGGGGAGCCGGCGACCACACTGTCGCCGACCCGGGGGAATTCAGCCCGCGCGGGACGTCGCCGGCTCGTGGCCGTGCCCGCGGCGCCGCTGCAGGCCCTTCGCCAGCGGTTCGACCACGCGGGCCGCGATGGGGCCGAGGATCGCCATCAGCAGCACGTACGCGGTCGCGAGCGCGGCCAGCTCGTCGACCACCGCGCCGGCCGACACGGCCAGCCCGGCGATGACGATCGAGAACTCACCGCGCGCCACCAGCGCGGCACCGGCACGGGCGCGGCCCAGCTTGCCGACACCCTGACGCCGCGCGGCCCACCAGCCGGTCGCCACCTTCGTCAGGGTGGTCACGACCGCGAGCAGCACGGCCCAGCCGAGCACCGGCGGGATGGACGCCGGGTTCGTGTTCAGCCCGAACACCACGAAGAACACCGCGGCGAACAGGTCCCGCAGCGGCTCCAGCAGCCGCGTCGCGTTGTGGGCCGTCGAGCCGGAGATCGCGATGCCCAGCAGGAACGCGCCGACCGCGGCCGACACCTGCATCGCCGACGCGAGGCCGGCCACCAGCAGCGCCGCGCCGAGCACCTTGAGCAGGAACACCTCGCGGTCGTCGGAGTCCACGATCGCCGACACGTACCGGCCGTACTTCAGCGCGATCACCAGCACGACGGTGATCACCAGCAGCGAGATGCCGACGGCCTCCAGGCCGCCGAGGAAGCTGACCCCGCCCAGCAGCGCGGTCAGGATCGGCAGGTACAGCGCCATCGCCAGGTCCTCGAACACCAGGATCGACAGCACCACCGGGGTCTCCCGGTTGCCGAGACGGCCGAGGTCGCCGAGGACCTTCGCGATGATCCCGGACGAGGAGATGTAGGTGACGCCCGCCATCACGATGGCGCCGATGGGGCCCCAGCCGAGCAGCAGCGCGACGGCCGCGCCGGGTGCGGCGTTCAGCACGATGTCCAGCAGGCCGGCCATCCACGAGCGTTTCAGCCCGGTGAACAGCTCGGCCGCGGAGTACTCCAGGCCCAGCAGCAACAGCAGCAGCACGACGCCGATCTCGCTGGCCAGGTGCGTGAAGTCGCCGATGTCGCCGAGCGGGATCAGTCCGCCCTGCCCGAAGGCCAGGCCGCCGAGGAGGTAGAGCGGGATGGGGGAGAGGCCGATCTTCCCGGCGAGGCGTCCCAGGACGCCGAGCACGAAGAAGACGGCCCCGAGTTCGATCAGGGCCAGTGCGGTGTGCTCCAAGGGCTCAGCCGTTCTTCAGGATCTTGAGGGCGCCCTCCAGGCCTTCCGACGTGCCGACCGCGACCAGCACGTCACCGGCGGTGAACGTGAAGTCCGGGGTGGGGGAAGGGTGCACCTGGCCGGCGCGCATGACGGCGACCACGGACACACCGGTCCGGGTGCGCATCGCCGTGTCGCCGAGGGTGCGGCCGTCGAACGGGGAGTTCGCCTTGATGGGCAGCTGCTTGGTGTTGATCCCGGGGACCTCGCGGTGCTCCTCGGTGAGCTGCGCGACCAGTTGCGGGGCGCCGAGCAGGTTGGCCAGCGCGCCGGCCTCGTCGGCGGTCAGGGGCAGGGACGCCAGGCACGCGTCGGGGTCGTCGGACTTGGACACGATCAGCTCGATCTGCCCGTCCCGGTGCGTGACCACGCCGATGCGGCGTCCGTTCCGGGTCGCGAAGTCCTTCCGCACACCGATGCCCGGTAGGGGCGTTACTTCCACGTTCACACCGCCACGGTACCGGTGCGGCCATCACCGGGTGGGCCAGGCACAATGGAGAACCGCAGGTACGGACCGATCGAGACGGCGAGGAGAGCATCGGTGGCGGGAGCCCTACGCGGCGTGGTCGCTCTGGACGGACCCTCGGGAACCGGGAAGACCACGGTGGCGCGCAAGCTCGCCGGGCGCCTGTCGGCCGGCTACCTCGACACCGGCGCGATGTACCGGGTGGTGACGCTGGCCGTGCTGCGCGCGGGCGTCGACCCGGCCGATGGCCCCGCGGTCGCCGAACTGGCCCGGGCCACCGACTTCGCGCTCGGCACCGACCCCTCGGCGCCGAGCGTCCACCTGGCGGGCGAGGACGTGGCGGCCGAGATCCGCGGCGCCGAGGTCAACCACGCGGTGTCGCCGGTCTCGGCGGTGCCCGAGGTGCGTGAGCTGCTGGTCGCGCGGCAGCGGCGGATCATCGGCGAGGTGCTGGACGAGGTCGGCGGCATCGTCGTCGAGGGCCGCGACATCGGCACCGTCGTCACGCCGGATGCCCCGCTCAAGGTCTACCTGACCGCGGACCCGGCGGTGCGGGCCGCGCGCCGCAGCGCCCAGGACACCGCCGCCGGGCGGCAGAGCAGCCAGGCCGAGGCGCTGGCGTCGGTCGACCGGCGGGACCGGCTCGACTCGACGCGTGCCGTCGCGCCGCTGAAGGCCGCCGACGACGCGGTGCACCTGGACACCACCGAGCTGTCCATCGACCAGGTGCTCGTCGCCCTGTCCGAGCTGGCCGGCCAGCGCGGGCTGCTGGGCACGTGCGCGCAGGTCACGCGGTGAGCCCTGCCGGTCTGCCGGACGGCGCGTCGGCCCGGCTGCACGACGCCGCCCGGTTCGTCGGGACGCACCTGTTCAAGCCGGCCTACCGGCTGCGGATCCGCGGCCTGGAGCGGGTGCCCAAGACCGGGCCGGTGCTGGTGGTGGCCAACCACAGCTCGATGGTGGAGCCGCAGATCATCTTCGGAATGTTGCCGCGCCGTTCGGTGTTCCTCGTCAAGGAGGAGATGTTCACCGGGGCGGTCGGGTGGTTCCTCCGGCGCATCGGCCAGGTGCCGGTGCGCCGGGGTGAGCCCGACCGGGCGCCCCTGCTGACCACGGCGAACGTGCTCAAGGGCGGCGGAGTCGTCGCGGTGTTCCCGGAGGGGACCCGCGGCGAGGGCGATGTCACCAGCGCCGAGCGCGGCGCGGCCTGGCTGGTCCGGGCCTCCGGCGCGGTGGTCCTGCCGATCGCGGTGCGCGGGACGCGGCGTCCCGCAGGCAGCGGGCGGCGGTTCCGGCCCCGGGTCGACATCCTGGTGGGTGAGCCGTTCACGCTCGAGGTCGGCCGCGGCCGGGCCGGGCTGGACGAGGCGACCGGGCGGCTGCGGGACGAACTCGCGGGCCTGGTCCGCACCCTCGACGAATGGCGTGCAGCGCAGGGCGAGCCCGTGCGCGGGAAGAAAGCGGAGTTATGACGGAGCTTGACGGGACCTGGTCGGACGAGGCGGAGTTCACCGCGCTCGACAGCCAGGCCGACGACGCGGCGTCCGAGGAGGAAGCCGAGCTGAGCCAGCCCGTGCTGGCCGTCGTCGGGCGCCCGAACGTGGGCAAGTCCACCCTGGTGAACCGGATCCTCGGCCGCCGCGAGGCGGTCGTGCAGGACACGCCCGGCGTGACCCGGGACAGGGTGGCCTACGACGCGCAGTGGTCCGGCCGCCGGTTCACGGTGGTCGACACGGGCGGCTGGGAGCCGAGCGCGACCGGGCTGCAGGCCGCGGTCGCGGCGCAGGCCGAGCTGGCGATGAACACCGCGGACGCGGTGCTGGTCGTGGTGGACGCCTCGGTCGGCGCGACCGCGACCGACGAGGCCGTGGCGAAGGTGCTGCGCCGGTCGAAGCGGCCGGTGCTGCTGGCGGCCAACAAGGTCGACGACGAGCGGCTGCTGGCCGACGTGGCCTCGCTGTGGTCGCTCGGCCTCGGCGAGCCGCACGCGGTGAGCGCCCTGCACGGCCGCAGCTCGGGCGACCTGCTCGACGCGATCATCAAGGTGCTGCCCGAGGCCCCGCGCGAGCGCGAGGCCGTCGCCGGGCCGCGCCGCGTCGCGCTGGTGGGCAAGCCGAACGTGGGCAAGTCCAGCCTGCTCAACAAGCTCACCGGCGAGCAGCGGTCCGTCGTGGACTCGGTCGCGGGCACCACGGTCGACCCGGTCGACTCGCTGGTGGAGCTGGACGGCCAGGTGTGGCGGTTCGTCGACACCGCGGGCCTGCGCAAGCGGGTGCACACCGCGAGCGGCACCGAGTACTACGCGTCGCTGCGCACCAAGGCCGCCATCGACTCCTCCGAGGTCGTCATCGTCCTGCTGGACGCCAGCGAGCCGCTGTCCGAACAGGACCTGCGCGTGCTGACGTCCGTCGTGGAGTCCGGCCGCGCGTGCGTGCTGGCGCTGAACAAGTGGGACCTCGTCGACGAGGACCGCCGCCACCAGCTGGAGAAGGAGCTCGACCGCGGCCTGGTGCGCGTCACCTGGGCCGAGCGGGTCAACATCTCCGCGCTCACCGGGCGTTCGGTGCGCAAGCTCGCGCCGGCGCTGCGGACCGCGCTCGCCTCGTGGGACCAGCGGGTCCCGACCGGGCAGCTGAACTCGTGGCTGTCCGAGCTGATCGCGGCCACCCCGCCGCCGGTGCGCGGCGGCAAGCAGCCCAAGGTGCTGTTCGCGACCCAGGCCGGCATCCGCCCGCCGACGCTGGTGCTGTTCACCACCGGGTTCCTCGAGGCCGGGTACCGCCGCTTCATCGAGCGGAAGTTCCGCGAGCGCTTCGGTTTCGCGGGCAGCCCGGTGCGCATCAACGTGCGGGTGCGGGAAAAGAAGCCGCGGCCCGGCAAGAAGGGCAAGTGACGCAACGAGGTGTGACGGCGGCGACACCCCGGTGAGACCGCCCGGCCACCTGCCGTTCACCTCGGGTAGAGTGATCGTCCCGCGCGGGCGCCTCACACTTTTCGCGAGTTCCGGCCCGAACGCTGGCGGAAGGTGAACTCCATGGGCGCGCCCGTTCTCGATCCGACGCTGCCCGGGGTGCTGGCCCCGGAGCGGGCCCTGTTCCCCGGCGGTCCGGCCGCGGCGCGGCGCACCCTGCTGGACGTGCTGGCGGACACCGCCGCGCGTCACCCGAACGCGGCCGCGCTCGACGACGGCGAGCGGGTGCTGAGCTACCGCAGGCTGTCCGAGGAGGCGCAGGCGCTGGGCAGGCGGCTCGCCGCCGAGGGCGTCGGCCGCGGCGACCGCGTCGGCGTCCGGATCTCCTCCGGCACCGCCGACCTCTACGTCGCGATCCTGGGCGTGCTCGCCGCGGGCGCGGCCTACGTGCCGGTGGACGCCGACGACCCGGACGAGCGGGCCGAGCTGGTGTTCGGCGAGGCCGGCGTGTGCGCGGTGCTGATGGACGACGGGCTGACGATGCTCGCCGAGCCCGGCCGCCGAACCGGCGTGCCCGCGCCGGACGACGACGCGTGGATCATCTTCACCTCCGGTTCGACGGGCAAGCCCAAGGGCGTGGCGGTCAGCCACGGTTCCGCGGCCGCCTTCGTCGACGCCGAGGCCCGGCTGTTCCTCACCGAGGAGCCCATCGGCCCCGGTGACCGCGTGCTGGCCGGGCTGTCGGTCGCCTTCGACGCCTCGTGCGAGGAGATGTGGCTGGCCTGGCGGCACGGCGCGTGCCTGGTGCCCGCGCCGCGTGCGCTCGTGCGCACCGGCGTCGACCTCGGGCCGTGGCTGGTCGCGCAGCGCATCACGATCGTGTCCACCGTGCCGACCCTGGCCGCGTTGTGGCCGGCCGAGGCGCTGGAGGACGTGCGGCTGCTCATCTTCGGCGGCGAGGCGTGCCCGCCGGAGCTGGCCGAACGGGTCGCCGTCGAGGGCCGCGAGGTGTGGAACACCTACGGGCCGACCGAGGCGACCGTGGTCGCCTGCGCCGCGCCGCTGACCGGGGAGGGCCCGGTGCGGATCGGGCTGCCGCTGGCCGGCTGGGACCTCGTGGTCGTGGACGCCGCCGGTGAGCCGGTGGCGATGGGGGAGTCCGGTGAGCTGGTGATCGGCGGCGCCGGCCTGGCCCGCTACCTCGATCCGGTGAAGGACGCGGAGAAGTTCGCGCCGCTGCCCGCGCTGGGCTGGGAACGCGCCTACCGCAGCGGCGACCTGGTGCGCGCCGAGCCCGCGGGCCTGGTGTTCCTCGGCCGCGCCGACGAGCAGATCAAGCTCGGCGGCCGCCGCATCGAGCTGGGCGAGGTGGACGCCGCGCTGCAGGCGCTGCCCGGGGTCGCCGGAGCCGCCGCGGCGATCCGCACCACCAAGGCGGGCAACCAGGTTCTCGTCGGGTACGTGGTGCCGCAGGGCGAGTTCGACACCGACGGCGCTTCGGCTCAGCTGCGCGAAAAACTGCCCGCCGCGCTGGTGCCGCTGCTCGCGGTGGTCGACGACCTGCCGACCCGCACCTCGGGCAAGGTCGACCGCGCCGCGCTGCCCTGGCCACTGGCCACTGTGGACAGTGCCGCCGCGCTGACGGCGACCGAGTCGTGGCTCGCCGAGGGCTGGGCGGAGATCCTGGGCGTCCCGGTGACCGATCCGGGCGCCGACTTCTTCACCTCCGGCGGCGGCAGCCTCACCGCCGCGCAACTGGTGGCGCGCATCCGCACCCGCCACCCGCGGGTGTCGGTCGCCGACCTCTACCGCCACCCGAAGCTCGGCCAGCTCGCCGCGCTGCTCGACGGCCTCGACGGGGAAACCGAGCGGCGGCGCGACGTCCGCCCGGTTCCGCGGCGGGCCGGGGCCGCGCAGGCCGTGCTGGGCCTGCCGGTGCTCGCCCTGACCGGCCTGCGCTGGCTGACCGCGCTCGCCGCACTGTCCACTGTGCTCTCGACGGCCGGCGTCGCCTGGGCGCCGTCCGTGCCGTGGTGGTCGCTCGCGCTGGCCTGGCTGGTGCTGTTCAGCCCGCCCGGCCGCATCGCCATCGCGGCCGGCGGCGCGCGGCTGCTCCTGCGTGGCGTGCGCCCCGGCGCGCACCCCCGCGGCGGCCGGGTCCACTTGCGACTGTGGGCGGCCGAGCGGCTCGCGGAGGCCGCAGGCGCCGCCGGGATCTCCGGCGCGAGCTGGATGACGCTGTACGCCCGCGCGCTGGGCGCGAAGGTCGGCAAGGACGTCGACCTGCACACCCCGCCGCCGGTCACCGGCCTGCTCAAGCTGGGCCGCGCGGCGGCGGTGGAGCCCGAGGTCGACCTGTCCGGGCACTGGGTGGACGGCGACGTCGTGCACATCGGCAAGATCCGGATCGGCGCCGGCGCCCGCGTCGGCGCGCGCAGCGTGCTGCTGCCCGGCGCGCGGATCGGCAAGGGCGCGGAGATCGCCGCCGGGTCGACCGTGCTGGGCGCGGTGCCCGCGGGCCAGCGCTGGGCGGGTTCGCCCGCGCGCCGCGACGGCAAGGGCGCGCTGCGCTGGCCGTCCAGCCGCCCGCCGCGGTCGCGGTTCTGGGCCTTCGCCTACGGGGCCGCCTCGTTCGTGCTCGGCTTGTTCCCGGTGCTCGCCGCCGTGCCCGGCCTGCTGGTGCTGGGCGCCGCGGTCGGGGGGACCACGACGATCGGCGCCGCGCTGCTCGCCGTGCCGGTGGCGACGGTGGCCGCCTTCGGCACCTACGCGTTGCTGGTGCTGGTGTCCGTGCGGCTGCTCGGGCTGGGCCTGCACGAGGGCTACCACCCGGTGCACGGCCGGATCGCCTGGCAGGTGTGGGCCACCGAGCGGCTGATGGACCTGGCCCGCCAGGTGCTGTTCCCGCTCTACGCCAGCCTGTTCACGCCGGTGTGGCTGCGGCTGCTGGGCGCGAAGGTCGGCCGCGGCGCGGAGGTCTCGACGGTGCTGGCGGTCCCGCGGATGACGCAGGTCGACGACGGCGCGTTCCTCGCCGACGACACCATGGTCGCCACCTACGAGCTGGGCCACGGCTGGCTGCACGTCGCGCCGACGCGCATCGGCAAGCAGGCGTTCCTCGGCAACTCCGGCATGGCCGCGGCCGGGCGCGCGGTGCCCAAGCGCGGTCTGGTCGGGGTGCTGTCCTCGGCGCCGCGCAAGGCGAAGAAGGGCTCGTCGTACCTGGGCATGCCGCCGATGCCGCTGCGCCGCGCGGTGGAGGCGGCCGACTCCAGCCGCACGTTCGCGCCGCCGCCGCGGCTGAAGGCCGCGCGGGCCGCGGTCGAGCTGTGCCGGATCGTGCCGGTGATGTGCGCGGTCGCGCTCGCGGTGCTCGTGCTGGCCGCGCTCGCGGCGGTGTGGTCGGCGGCGGGCCTGCTCGTGGCCGCGGTGGCCGCGCCGGTGGTGCTGGTCGTCGCCGGCCTGGTGGCCGGGGCGGTGACCACCGCGGTGAAGTGGGCGCTGACCGGGCGGTTCCGGGCGGTGGACCACCCGCTGTGGAGTTCGTTCGTGTGGCGCACCGAGCTCGCCGACACGTTCGTCGAGACGCTCGCGGTGCCGTGGCTGGTGAGCTGGAGCGCGGGCACGCCGCTGCTGCCGTGCTGGCTGCGCACGATGGGCGCGAAGATCGGCCGCGGGGTGTGGCTGGAG
Source organism: Amycolatopsis sp. NPDC006125 (assembly GCF_040614195.1). Lineage (NCBI taxonomy): Bacteria > Bacillati > Actinomycetota > Actinomycetes > Pseudonocardiales > Pseudonocardiaceae > Amycolatopsis > Amycolatopsis sp. NPDC006125. Next base: position 12,953 of record NZ_JBEXTZ010000102.1, on the reverse strand, counting down.
ACGTACTGGCTGCCGGAGACCGACCTGGTGCGGCTGGGCGACGGCGCGACCGTGAACCGGGGGTGTGTCGTGCAGACCCACCTGTTCCATGATCGGATCATGCGCATGAGCGAGGTGACCGTGGCCGAGGGCGCGACCGTCGGCCCGCACGGGATCGTGCTGCCCGGCGCGAGCGTCGGCGCGCGCACCACCGTGGGCCCGGGTTCGCTGGTGACCCGCGGCGACGCCGTCCCGGCCGACAGCCGCTGGCTGGGCAACCCGATCGCGGCGTGGCGGGCGTGAGCCGCGCCGACTACACGCTCGGCCACGGCAGCGGCGACTACCGGGTCACGCATTACGACCTGGAGCTGGACTACAAGATCGGGCCGAACCGGCTGAGCGCGCGGGCGGCCCTGTCCGCGGTCGCCGCGGGCGAGCTGAGCCGGATCCCGCTCGACCTGGCCGGTTTCACGGTCAAGGGTGTGCGCGTGGACGGGCGGACCGCGAAGTTCACCCACCGCGGCGGCAAGCTGGTGGTGCGCCCGGTGCGGCCGGTGCGCGGCGAATTCACCGTCGAGGTGCGCTACTCCGGCAACCCGCGGCCGGTGGCGAGCCGGTGGGGCGAGATCGGCTGGGACGAGCTGACCGACGGCGCGCTCGTGGCGAGCCAGCCGACCGGGGCGCCGTCCTGGTTCCCGTGCAACGACCGGCCGGGGGACAAGGCGACCTACCGGGTGTCGCTGACCACCGCGTCGGCCTACACGGCGCTGGTGACCGGCGACCTGGTCACCCGCCGCGCCGGGGGCAGTGCGACGACGTGGGTGTTCGAGCGGCGCGAGCCGACGGCGCCGTACCTGATGAGTGTCCAGATCGGACGGTACGACGAGCTGGTTCTCGATGGGGTGCAACGGATCGCGGTGCCGCGGCGGCTGCGTGCCGCGGCGGCGCACGACTTCGGCCGGCAGCCGGAGATGATGCGCGGGCTCACGGAGTGGTTCGGGCCGTACCCGTTCGGCGAGTACGTCGTGGTGGTCACCGACGACGACCTGGACGACCCGATCGAGGCGCAGGGCATGGCGATCTTCGGCGCCAACCACGTCGACGGCCGGCGCACGTTCGAGCGGCTGGTGGTGCACGAGCTGGCGCACCAGTGGTTCGGCAACAGCCTCACCGTCGCAGGCTGGCGCCACATCTGGCTCAACGAGGGCTTCGCGACCTACGCGGAATGGCTGTGGTCGGAGGCCTCCGGCGGCCCGTCCGCGGAGGCGCTGGCGCGCGACTGGCGGTCCCGCGTCGGCACCGACGTCGCGATCGGCGACCCGGGCGTGGCGCGCCTGTTCGACGAGCAGGTCTACAAGCGCGGCGGCCTGGTCCTGCACGAGCTGCGCGGCCGGGTCGGCGACGAGGTGTTCTTCGGCCTGCTGCGGACCTGGGTGGCCGGGCACGCACACGGCACCGTCACCACCGAAGACTTCATCGCGCACGCGGAGCGCGCCGCCGGTGTGCCGCTCCGTGACGAGTTCGCCTCCTGGCTCGGCTGAGCCACCCCGTTCTCGCCCCGGGCGTGGTTTGCGCCCGCTCCTGGCCGTCTGAGCAGCGAGGACGTCCCTTTCGGGCAACGTGCCGCCGCCGTTCGTCCCGCTTCCGCCGCGACTTGAGGATCGCGGCCCTTTTGTTACCGGAACGTGTCGGATCGGGCTTCCCCTCACACGCGGTCACGACGTATGTTGTCGGCCACAACATTCAAATGTTGTGAGTCACAACATTCCTGCCAAGGGGACGCAATGAAGCGGAGAAAGACCCTCGCGCTGGCCGCCGCGGGCACCGGGCTCGTCCTGGCGCTGACCGCGTGTGGAGCGAACAGCGCCAACAACGACAGCGGTGGGAGCGGCGGGTCGGACAACGGCGGCCCGAAGGTCGGCGTGATCCTGCCCGAGACCGCGACCTCGGCCCGCTGGGCCGGCTTCGACCAGCCGATGCTCCAGTCGGCCCTCACGAAGGCCGGGCTCAGCCCGATCATCGAGAACGCCCAGGGCGACAACCAGCGGTTCGCGCAGCAGGCCGACAGCATGCTCAGCCAGGGCGTGAAGGTCCTGATCATCGCCGCGCCCAGCGGTGACGTCGGCGCCACGGTCGAGCAGAAGGCCAAGCAGCAGGGCGTGCCGGTCATCAACTACGACCGCCTCAACCTCGGTGGCAGCGCCGACTACTACGTCAGCTTCGACAACGTCCAGGTCGGCCGCCTGCAGGGCCAGGCGCTCGCGGACGCGCTGAAGAACAAGCCGGGCGCCCAGGTCATCGAGATCGAGGGCTCACCGACGGACAACAACGCGACCCTGTTCTACAACGGGCAGCAGGAGATCCTCGGCCCGCTCTACAGCTCGGGCGCGCTGAAGAAGGTCGCCAGCCAGCGCATCGACAAGTGGGACAACGCGGTCGGCGGCGCGACCTTCGAGCAGTTCCTGTCCGCCAACGGCGGCAAGGTCGACGGTGTGCTGGCCGCCAACGACGGCATGGCCGGCGCCGTGATCACCGTGCTGCAGAAGAACGGCCTCGCCGGCTCGGTCCCGGTCACCGGCCAGGACGCCAGCGCCGCCGGCCTGAAGTCGATCCTGCAGGGCCAGCAGTACTCGACGGTGTTCAAGCCGATCCAGCAGGAGGCCGACGCCACCGCGCAGCTGGCCGCCGCGCTGGTCAAGGGCGACACCGCGGGCGCCGACGCCATCGCCAAGCAGACCTCCACCGACCCGACCGGCAACCGCACGGTCAAGTCGGTGCTGCTGCAGCCGTTCTCCATCACCAAGGAGAACGTGAAGATGGTGGTCGACCAGGGTTACGTCAAGGCGAGCGAGATCTGTGGCGGCGACACCGCCCCGGTCTGCCAGCAGCTGGGCATCTCCTGACGGCACGCGTCGCCTGGGGGGCGCGTGGCCCGGAAACCCCGGACCGCGCGTCCCCTCCACGCGTGTCTCCCACGGATAGCGGAGGTTCTTCCATGAACGAGCCCGTCCTCGCGCTGCGAGGCGTCAACAAGAGCTTCGGGCCGGTGCACGTCCTGCACGACGTGGACTTCCAGGTGCGCGCGGGGGAGGTCACCGCGCTGGTCGGCGACAACGGCGCCGGGAAGTCCACGCTCGTCAAGTGCATCGCGGGCATCCACCCGATCGACAGCGGCGAGGTCCTCTTCGAGGGCAAGCCGGTCCACATCCACAACCCGCGCGAGGCGGCCGCCCTCGGCATCGAGGTCGTCTACCAGGACCTCGCGCTGTGCGACAACCTCGACATCGTCCAGAACATGTTCCTCGGCCGCGAGCGCAACCAGCGTGGGCTGCTCGACGAGGCGGCGATGGAGCTGGCCGCGCGCAAGACGCTGGCGTCGCTGTCGGTGCGCACCGTCAAGTCGGTCCGCACGCCGGTGTCGTCGCTGTCCGGCGGGCAGCGGCAGACCGTCGCGATCGCCAAGGCGGTGCTGTGGAACAGCAAGGTCGTGCTCCTCGACGAGCCGACCGCCGCGCTCGGCGTCGCGCAGACCCGGCAGGTGCTCGACCTGGTGCGGCGCCTGGCCGAGCAGGGCCTCGGCGTGGTGCTGATCAGCCACAACATGAACGACGTGTTCGAGGTGGCCGACCGGATCGCCACCCTCTACCTCGGCCGGCTGGCCGCCGACGTCGCCACCAAGGACGTCACGAACAGCCAGGTCGTCGAACTGATCACCGCGGGCCGGTCCGGCGACCTCGGCCTGGCCCGCCCCGAGACCGCGGCCGTGTGAGGAAAGAAGTGGCCATGACTGAAACCCCCACGAAGCCCGGCTCGGGCCAGCCCCCGGCGGCGATCTCGGACTTCGGCATCGACACCACCTCGCGGTCCACCCGCGAAGCCATCGGCGACTACTTCGGGCGCCTGCGCGGCGGCGAGCTGGGCGCCCTGCCCGCGCTGCTCGGCCTGCTGGTGCTGGTGCTGGTGTTCACCGGGCTGTCGGACACCTTCCTGTCGCTGAACAACATCGCGAACCTGTTCGCGCAGGGCGCCGGGCAGACCATCATCGCGATGGGCATCGTCCCGGTGCTGCTGCTCGGCGAGATCGACCTGTCCGCGGGCACCGCGTCCGGCCTGGCCGCGTCGGTGATGGCGTTGCACTTCACCCAGGACGGCAACCTGCTCGGCAACTTCGGCAGCACCGTGTTCTACGGGTTCATCGTCGGCTCGATCGTGGCGGCCGCGCTGTGCGTGTGGATGCGCGTCTGGATCGGCGCGGTGCTCTCGCTCGTCGTGCCGGTGTTCATGCTCGCCGGGTTCGCCGCGAACCCGTGGATCGAGATCGTGCTGGCGATCTGCGTCGGCGTCGTCATCGGCGCGCTGACCGGCACCATCGTGGCCAAGATCGGCATCCCGTCGTTCGTGGTGACCCTGGCGCTGTTCATCGGCTGGTACGGGCTGCTGCTGCAGCTGGTCGGCGAGGGCGGCACGATCTCCATCCGGCAGAGCGACGTGCTCTACCAGGTCGCCAACGGCAACCTGTCCATCCTGGGCGGCTGGATCATGTTCGTGGTCGCCGCCGGCGGCTACGCCGCGGTGGTCCTGACCCGCCACTTCGGACGGTTGCGGCGCGGACTGGTGGCGCAGCCGACGACGATCGTGGTCGTCAAGGCCGGCGCGGTGCTGGTGCTCGGCGCGGTCGCGACCTACCTGCTCAACACCAACCGCTCGCCCAACCCGAACCTGACCACGATCGCCGGCGTGCCCTACGTCGTCCCGATCGTGCTGGTGCTGCTGGTGGCCGGCACGTTCGTGCTGGACCGCACCCGCTACGGCCGGCACATCTACGCGGTCGGCGGCAACAAGGAGGCCGCGCGGCGCGCCGGCATCAAGGTCGACAAGATCCGGATGAGCGTGTTCCTGATCTGCTCGGCGGTCGCGGCGATCGGCGGCATCGTCTACAGCTCGAAGGTCGGCGCGGTGGACGGCAACTCCGGTGGCGGCAACACGCTGCTGTTCGCCGTCGGCGCGGCGGTCATCGGTGGCACGTCGCTGTTCGGCGGCCGCGGGCGGCTGCGCGACGCGGTGATCGGTGGTCTCGTGCTGGCGACCGTCCAGAACGGCCTCGGCCTGCTCGGGTTCCAGGCGGCTACGGTTAACATCATCACCTGCCTGGTCCTTCTGGTGGCGGCAGCCGTCGACGCGCTGTCCCGCAAGCGTGCCGCGGTCGCGCGCTGAGGCACGGGTGAGGACCGCCGACCACCGGCCAGCAGGGAAGCGCAGGTGACGACCACACCGACCGCGGGCACCCGCCCCGACGACGTGCGCCGGCACAACAGGGCCGCCCTGTTGCGCCGGCTGCACGTCCACGGCCCGTCCACACGGGCCAGTCTCGCCACCGACCTCGGGCTGAACCGCAGCACGATCAAGGCGCTGGTGGACGGGCTGGCCGAGGACGGGCTCGTCGAGGAGCGGGTGCCCGCTCAGCGCAGCGGGGCCGGCCGCCCGTCCCTGCTGGTGCTGCCGCAGCCGCAGGCCGCGGTGGTGCTGGCGATCGACATCCGGGTGGAGCGGGCCGGGATGGCGCTGGTCGGCATCGGCGGCGAGATCCTCGGGCGGGGCGGGTGGAACATCCGCTCCACCACCAACGACCCGCGCGAGGTGTTCACCAAGATCGTCGACACGGCCGGCCCGCTGATCGACGAGCTGGGCGTCCACCCGGTCGCGGCGGGCGTGTCGGTGCCGGGCGTGGTGCGGCACCAGGACGGGTTCGTGCACGAGGCGCCGAACCTGCACTGGACCGACATTCCGCTCGGCGCGTGGCTGTCGCGGGCCCTGCATCTGCCGGTGCACATGGGCAACGACGCCGAGCTGGGCGCGCTCGCCGAGCACCTGCGCGGGGTGGCGCGTGGCTACGACGACCTCGTCTACATCGGCGCGGAGGTCGGCGTCGGCGGCGGTGTGATCTCCAACGGGGTGTCCATGCGCGGCGCCGGCGGGCACCACGTGGGCGAGGTCGGGCACATGGTGGTGCGGCCGCAGGGGCGGCAGTGCTACTGCGGGTCGCACGGCTGCTGGGAAACCGAGGTGGGGGAGCGGGCGCTGGCGCGGGCGCTGGGGCTGGACGAGGACAGCCCGGTCGGCGCGATCGTCCACGAGCTGCGGCTGCTCTCCGCCGACGGCGAGGCGCCGGACGTGCTCGCCGAGTTCACCGAGTGGCTCGCGCTCGGGCTCGGCAACGTGGTCAACCTGCTGTGCCCGCAGCTGGTCGTGCTGGGCGACCTGTTCACCGCCCTGCCCCCGGCGCTGGTCGAGCACGTGGAGCGAACCGTGCGGGAGCGGAGCCTGGTGAGCAGGGCACTGGCCGGGACGCGCGTCGCGACCTCGGCGCTGGGCACGGACGCGAAGCTGCTGGGCGCCGCGGAGCTGGCCTTCGAGACGGTGCTCGCGGACGGCTGAGGCCTCAGGCGAGCACGCCCGCGCCGGGGATCGAGTCCAGCAGTTGCCGCGTGTAGGGCTCCTCGGGGGCTTCGAGCACCTTCGCGACCGGGCCCTGTTCCACGACCCGTCCGGCGCGCATCACGACCACGTCGTGCGCGATGGCCTTCACCACGGCCAGGTCGTGCGAGATGAACAGGTAGCTCAGCCCCAGTTCCTCCTGCAGGGTGCGCAGCAGGGTGAGGATCTGGTCCTGCACCAGGACGTCCAGCGCGGACACCGCCTCGTCGCACACCACCAGCCGCGGGCCCAGTGCCAGTGCGCGGGCGATCGCCACCCGCTGACGCTGGCCGCCGGACAGTTCATTGGGGTAGCGGTGCGCCGTCGACGCGGGCAGGGCCACCTGGTCGAGCAACTCCCGCGCCTTCGCCGCCCGGCTCGCCTTGTCACCGACGCGGAAGATCCGCAGCGGCTCGGTGATCAGCCGCTCGACGGTGAACAGCGGGTCGAGCGAGGCGTAGGGGTCCTGGAACACCGGCTGCATCGCCCGGCGCGCCGCCTTCAGCCGGGCGCCGCGCAGGCCGAGCACGTCCTCGCCGTCGAGGCGGATCGTGCCGCCGGACACCGGGACCAGCCCGAGCACCATCCGGGCCGTCGTTGTCTTGCCGGAGCCGGACTCGCCGACGATCGCGGTGGTGCGGCCGCGTTCGACGGTGAACGACACGTCCGCCACCGCCGTGAACACGCCCCCGCCGCCGCGGATCCGGAACTCCTTCGACACCCCCGAAACCTCCAGCACCGGTGGCGCCGGGTCTACGGCGGGCATCGGGTCCTTGAGCGAGGGCGCGGCCGCGATCAGCCGCCGCGTGTACTTGTGCTCCGGCGCCGTCAGGACCCGCCGGGCCGGCCCGGACTCCACGACGCGGCCCTGCGACATGACCACCACGCGGTCCGCGCGTTCGGCGGCCAGGCCGAGGTCGTGGGTCACCAGCAGCAAGGCCGTGCCCAGCTCGCGGGTCAGCCCGTCGAGGTGGTCCAGGATCTGCCGCTGCACGGTCACGTCCAGCGCCGAGGTCGGCTCGTCGGCGATCAGCAGGTCCGGGCGGCAGGCCAGCCCGATGGCGATCAGCACCCGCTGCCGCATGCCGCCGGAGAACTCGTGCGGGTACTGCTGCGCTCGCCGCGCCGGCTCGGGCAGCCCGGCCTCGCCGAGGATCTCCACCGCCCGCGCCATCGCCTCCCGCCGGGTCGCCAGTCCGTGCGTCACCAGCGTTTCCGCGACCTGCCTGCCGACGCGCGCCACCGGGTTGAGGTTGGTCATCGGGTCCTGCGGCACCAGCCCGATCTCCCGGCCGCGCAGCCGCCGCATCCGCTTCTCGCCGGCGTGGGTGACGTCCTCGCCGCGCACCGCGATCCGCCCGCCGGTGACCCGCCCGGCGCCGGGCAGCAGGCCCAGCACCGCGTGCGCCGTCGTGGACTTGCCGGACCCGGACTCGCCGACCACGGCGACCCGCTCGCCGGGCATGATCGTCAGGTCGGCGCCGTGCACCACCTCGGTGCCGCCGAAGGACACCCGCAGATCCTCGACCCGCAGCAACGGTTCCGTCATCGGGAGCTCCTCGGGTCGAGTGCGTCGCGCAGCGCGTCGCCGGACAGGTTGAAGCCCAGGCAGATCAGGGCCAGCGCGATGCCCGGGAACACCCCGGGCCACACGGTGCGGAACAGGTACTGCTGCGCGTCGGAGAGCATGATCCCCAGGCTCGGCTCTGGCGGCTGGATGCCCAGCCCGAGGAAGGACAGGATCGCCTCGCCGAGCACGGCCTGCGGCATGATCACCGTGGCCTGCACGATGATCGCCGACGCCGCGTTGGGCAGCACGTGCTGACCGAGGATCCGCCACGGCCCGGCGTGCATGGTGTGCGCCGCGAGCACGAAGTCGCTGTCCTTCATCCGCAGCGTCTCGGCCCGCACCACGCGGATCATCGCCGGGATGTTGCCGATGCCGAGCGCGACCGCGGCGTTGACCAGGCCGCCGCCGTTGATCGCGGCGAGCCCGACCGCCAGCAGCAGGAACGGGAACGCGAGCATCAGGTCGGTCAGCCGGGACACGATCGCGTCCAGCCACCGCCAGTACCCGGACAGCAGTCCCAGCGGGACCCCGACCACGATCGCGAGCGCCACCGACAACAGCCCGACCTCGAGCGAGGTGCGGGTGCCGTACAGCACGCGGGACAGCACGTCGCGGCCCAGGTCGTCGGTGCCCAGCGCGAACCCGACGGTTCCCGGTTGCTGGAACGGGGTCGTGAAGTGCACTTCGGACGGTGCGTAGGGGGCGAGCCAGGGGGCGAACACCCCGGCGACGAGCACGATCAGCAGCAGCACGCCGCCGGTGACGCCCATCGGGTTGCGCAGCAGGTTTCCCAGCACCCGGCCGCGCACCCGGCCCACGGGGGCAGGCGGTTCGGCGATCGCGGTCATGCGGCCCTCCCGGAGACCCGGACCCGCGGGTCGATGACCGTGTAGAGGACGTCGACCAGCAGGTTGATGACGATGTAGGCGAAGGTGATCACCAGCACGACGGCCTGGATCACCGGGTAGTCGCGGCTGAACACCGAGTCGAGCGTGAGCTTGCCGATGCCGGGCAGGCTGAAGATCCGCTCGGTGACCACGGCACCGGCGATCAGCCCGCCGAGCTGGAGTCCGACGATCGTGGTCACCACGATCAGGCTGTTGCGCAGCCCGTAGCGGAAGACCACCGCGCCGCGCCCCAGCCCCTTCGCGCGGGCGGTGCGCACGTAGTCGGCGGTGAGCGTGCCGACCATCGACGACCGGGTCTGCCGCTGCACGACCGCGGCGTGCGACAGGCCGAGGATCACCGCGGGCAGCGTGAGGTAGTACAGGCCGCGCACCGGATCCTTCAGTGGCGACACGTAACCCGACGCCGGGAACCATCCCAGTTGGACGGACAGGTACACCACCGCGAGGATGCCGAGCCAGAACGTCGGCACCGACAGCGCGAACAGCGAGAACCCGTTGGCCGCCCACTCCGGCCAGCGCCCGCGGAACACCGCGGCGAGCACGCCGAGCAACAGCCCGGCCAGCACCGCGATCAGCATCGCGTACACCGCGAGCTGCACGGTGACCGGCAGGGTCGTGCCGATCATCTCCGACACCGGGGTGCCGGTGCGGGTCGACCGGCCGAAGTCGCCGGTGAGCGCGTGGCCGAGGAACTTGAGGTACTGCACCGGCAGCGGGTCGTCGAGGCCCAGCTGGGCACGCACCGCGGCGAGCGTCTCCGGATCGGCCTCCTCACCGGCCATCGCCAGTGCCGGGTCGCCGGGCAGCGCCCGCACGCCGGCGAACACCACGATCGAGGCGAGCACCAGGGTCAGCGCGGACTGCCAGAGCCGGTGCAGAAGGTGACGCAGCATCGGTCTCAGCCCTCCTGGTCCGCGCGGAAGGCGGCCCTGCCGAGCCGGACCACGCCGTCGGAGTAGACCTCCACGCCGGCGATCCGTGCCGAGTGGACGGTCAGGTTGCGCAGCCGGTAGGTGTAGACGATCGGGTTCTCCCGCTGGATCACGCTCGTCGCCTGGCCGTAGAGATCAGCGCGTTCGGCGGTGGTGGCGGCGCGGGCGGCGCGGGTGAGCAGGTCGTCCAGCTCGGCCGAGGAGAACCCGCCGTAGTTGCCGCCGGAGCCGGTGGACAGGAACCGCGCGGTGTTGCCGTCCGGGTCGATGCGGCCCGACCAGCCCAGCTGCAGCAGCTCGAAGTCCCCGCGCTTCTGCACGTCCAGCAGGGTCGAGTACTCGACCGGCACGATCTTGAGGTCGAACCCGCCCTCGGCGACGCTGGCCTGCAGCGCTTGGGCGTAACGCAGCTGGTCCTGGGTGTTGGACACCTGCAGTGTCACCGTGAAAGGCGTGGGCACACCGGCTTCGGCGAGCAGCTGCCGCGAGCGGGCCGGGTCGTTGGCCGGGCAGGCGTCGCTGGCCGGGGTGGCGTAGGGCGACTGCGGCGCGATGGGGGAGCAGGCGATGTCGAACCAGTTGTTGAAGACCGTGTCGACGAGCGTCTGCCGGTCCACAGCGGACGCGAACGCCTGGCGCACCCGCGGATCGCGGGCCAGCGGGGTGTCGATCGGCTTGACCGGGGCGCCCGCGCCGTCGACGTTGCCGGTGTTGATCGTGACGCCCTGGTAACCCAGCGACGACGACTGCAGCACCTTCAGGTCCGGATCCTTGGCCAGTGCGTCCACGTCCTGCGGCGAGATCGTGTCGGCCACCTGGATGTCGCCGGAGCGCAGGTTCGCCGCGCGGATGTTGGCGTCGGGCATGATCCGGTAGACGATGCGGTCGAGGTGGACCTGCGCCGCGTCGTAGTACAGCGGGTCGCGCTCGACCTCGATCGAGGTCTGCGGAACCCGCTTGACGAACTTGAACGGCCCCACGCACACCGGGTGATCGCCGAAGTTCGTGCCCTGCGCGGCCAGCGCCGCGGGAGACAGGATCATCCCGGCGCGGTCGGCCAGCGCGGCGGTGATGGGCGCGAACGGCCTGCTGAACGTCAGCACGACGTGGCCGGGGTCCGGCGCCTCGACGGCGCGCACCGGGCCCATCTCGCTGGTGCGCTGGGAACCCTTGAGCGTGAGGTGGCGCTGCAGGCTGGTGCGCACGGCCGTGGCATCGAACGGGGTGCCGTCGGCGAAGACGATCCCGGTGCGGACCGGGATCGTCACGGTCAGCCCGTCCGGCGACGTCGTGGGCAGGCCGGTGGCCAGTTGCGGCACGATCTGCCCGCTCGCGTCGAGGTCGTAGAGCTTCTCGCAGATCGTGCTCATCACGTACCGGGTGTAGAGCGAGCTGGACGTGGTCGGGTCGAGCCGGTCCGGTTCGGACGACAGGCCCATCACGAGCTCGCCCCCGGAGCGGACCGGCTGGGCGCCGACGGGCGTCCCGTAGTCGTCGGTGTGCTCGGCGGTGCTCGCCACGTGCTGCACCGGCACGCACGCCGCCAGTGCCGCGGTGAGCGCCACGCAGGGCGCGAGAATGCGCCACCGCGAATTCTTGAGGGCCATGGAAAACTCCCGCGCGATCGAACGTGTGCGCAGCTTACGGTAGTTTCCCGTTGTTTGTCATCGATTTCCGGCGGGTTAATTCGGGTAACGATTTTCCGCTGTGGTGCGCGCAGGAAGAAACAGCGGTCCGGGGGGATGGTCCGAACCGCTGTCTTCCGTTTTCCGGATTGCCGCCGACTACCGTCCGGCGGCGTAGCCCTGCATGCCGCGCGGGTTCGAACCCGCTGACAGGACACCGGTTTCCGGGTCGCGGGCGACCGCGCAGAGGCGGCCTTCCGACCACGGGCCGGCGATTTCGACGTCGTGCCCGCGCCGCCGCAGTTCGGCGATCGCGGGGTCGCCGATCCGCGATTCCACGGTGACGCTTCCGGGACGCATCGCGCGCGGGTAGAACGAACTCGGGAAACTGTCGGTGTGCCAGTTCGGCGCGTCGATCGCGCCCTGCAGATCGAGACTTCCGCGCACCTTTTGCCGCAACGCGACGGCGAGGAAGAAATGCACGCTCCACTGGTCCTGCTGGTCCCCGCCGGGCGTGCCGAACGCGAGCACCGGCACACCGTCGCGCAGCGCCATCGACGGGGACAGCGTCGTGCGCGGGCGGCGGCCCGGCACCAGCGAGTTGGGCAGCCCCTCGTCCAGCCAGGACATCTGCAGCCGGGTGCCCAGCGGGAAACCGAGCGCCGGGATGACCGGGTTGGACTGCAGCCAGCCGCCGCTCGGGGTGGCGGCGATCATGTTGCCCCACCGGTCGGCCACGTCGAGGTGGCAGGTGTCGCCGCGCGTCGCGCCGTCCCTGGCGACGGTCGGCTCACCCGCGCCCGCGGCCGGTGGCGGCGGGACGGCGCCACCCACGGACAGCTCGGCCTGCTTGCTCAGCCGAGGCCGGCGCCCGTCCGGCGAACCCGGCCGCAGCTCCGCCGACGCCCGCTCGCCGATCAGGGCGCGGCGGGATTCGTTGTAGGACACGGAAAGCAGGGTGTCCAGGGAGACGTCCGCGCTGTCGCCGTACCACGCCTCGCGGTCGGCCATGGCGAGCTTGGTGCCCTCGATCAGCGTGTGCAGGTAGTCCGGGGTGCCGTACTCGAGGCCGTCCGGCAGCACGGCGAGCTGCTGCAGGAACGACGGCCCCTGGCTCCACAGTCCGCACTTCGCGACCGTCCAGCCCTGCCAGTCGTAGGTGACCGGGTCCTCGTAGCCCGCCTCGAACGCGGCGAGGTCGTCGGCGGTCAGGGTGCCGGCGTGCCGCTCGCCGGAGGTGTCCATGGTCGGCCGGGCGGCGGCCTCGGCGATCGCCTCGGCGATGAAGCCCTCGCGCCAGATCCGGCGGGCGGCGTCGATCTGCGTCTCCCGGCCCGGGCCGGCGGCCTCGGCCTCGGCGATCACGCGCCGCCAGGTCGCGGCAGAGCGGAAGAGCACACCTCAGAACACCAGTCACAACCAATCGCATCTCGTATTGCGTCATTTGGTTTAAAAATTTGTGGGG
>NZ_JBEXTZ010000101.1:0-28836 GCF_040614195.1 Amycolatopsis sp. NPDC006125 | reverse complement strand
GCTTCGCGGGCCTGCCGGTGGCTGCGCCGGAACCCCTCCGGCCCCGCCGCGGGCAACCCCTGCCCGGCCAGCACCGGTGCGCCCGCGGACGGCAGCCGGGCGGCGTCGCGCGTCGGCACCCAGCACCACGTGGTGTCCACATCCACCCGCACCACCAGCGGCGCCGCGGCGGTCAGTGAGGCAGCCAGCGCCCGCGCGGTCGATTCCAGCGGCTGGCGCTTGCCCTCCCGCGGGTTCTTCAGAACCAGCGCGACGTGGCTGCCGGTGAGGTCGTACCCCAGCCGCAGCCGGACCTCCGCGACGTCGGTCTCCCCCGCGAGCACGCGGCGCACGAACTCCGCGCGTTCCAGCGAACCCTCCCTGGCCAGCCGCTCGGCCTCGTCGCGGTACTCGGCGCTGAGCCGGTCGCTGACCAGTTCCAGCCAGGACAACAGGAACGTCGTGCCGTGGTTGACGACCGGCACCGCCAGCGCCACGTCGGGACAGTGCTCCTCGACCGCCCGCCCCCACCGCGTGCACCAGTAGGTGATGCCGAGCCGGTAGCCGCGCATCACCGCGTCGTGGCTGAGCCCGTGCTGCACCATCGACCGTGTCGAGCGCACCACCTCGGGCGAGGTGGTCACGTCCGTCGGCTGGTCACCGCGGACGAGGGCGTGCAGCAGCGCCTCGCTGTTGGCGAAGGCGGTCGCGCGGGCCAGGTCCAGCGCGTCGCGCTCGGCCAGCTCGGGCATGCCCGCCGCGATGTGGGCGACCGTGCCGTCGGCGATCGCGGTCAGGTCGGGCAGCATCGCCGCCGCCACATGCCTGGTGGCCGCGCGGATCGCGTCGTCGGTCGCCGCGGACATGGCCTCAGCGTATCCGCCAGATGGTCAACCGGGCGCCCCGCGGTTGACCGGTTGACCGAAGACAGCGCGCGGGGTCGCGGGCACGCTGACGGTCACCCCGATCCGTGGAGGACACCCATGAAGCGAGCCGAAGGCAAAGTCGCCTTCATCACCGGAGCCGCCCGCGGCCAGGGACGCGCGCACGCGCTGCGCCTGGCCGGGGAAGGCGCGGACATCATCGCCGTCGACCTGTGTGAGAGCGTCGGCACCACGCCCTACGACGGGGCGACCGACGCGGACCTGGCCGAAACCGCCAAGCGCGTCGAGGAACTCGGCGGGCGGGTGCTGGCGCGGCAGGCCGACGTCCGGGATCTCGCCGCCCTGCAACGGGTCGTCGAGGAAGGGCTGTCCCGCTTCGGCGGCATCGACGTCGTTTGCGCCAACGCCGGCATCGCGAGCTTCGGGTCCGCGCTGGAGCTCAGCGAGCAGATGTGGCACGACGTCCTCGACATCAACCTCACCGGCGTGTGGAAGACGGTCCGGGCCACGGCACCGTCCATGGTGGAGCGCGGCCGCGGCGGCTCGATCATCCTGACCAGCTCGATCGCCGGCCTGATCGGCTTCCCCAACCTGGCCCACTACACCGCCGCCAAACACGGCGTCACCGGGCTGATGCGGGTGCTCGCGATCGAGCTGGCGCCGCACCACATCCGCGTCAACTCCATCCACCCGGCCACTGTGGACACCCCGATGGTGGCGAACGAGGCGTCCTGGAAGCTGTTCCTCGGCGGCATCGACGGCGCGACCCGGGAGCAGGCCGCCGTCGGCATGAAGGCGCTCAACGCGCTGCCGATCCCGTGGCTGGACGTGGACGACATCAGCAACGCCGTCCTGTACCTGGCCTCCGACGAGTCCCGCCACGTCACCGGCACCACCATGGTGCTCGACGCCGGCGCCACCCAGCCGTTCAAGATCCCGCATGGCTGACTTCCACGACCTGACCGCGGTGCCCGCCGCCGAACGCGAGACCCGGTTCGAGGAGCTGGTCGCCGAGACGCACGTCGACATGGCGGTGCGGCTCGGCAGGCCGGCGGAGTCGTTCCGGGCCTCGATCCGGCGGCGGCGCATCGACGACGTCGTCCTCGTGGAGACCGCCTGCGACCCGTGCAGCGGCCGCCGGGGGCCGCGCCGCGCCGCCCGCACCGGACGCCCGTACCTGGGGGTGATGGTCGTCCGGCGCGGGCGGGAAACGGTCGCGCTCGGCGACATCACCGCCGACCTCCGGCCGGGGGACGTGGTGGTGTGGCGCAGCGACCGCCCGGCCCGGTTCGACGTGCACGCGCCGCAGCGGAAGCAGACCCTCATCGTCCCGCTGGCCGCGCTCGCCGACGTGCCCGGTGGGCACCGTCTGTTCCGGACAGTCGTGCTCGACGGCTCGGCACCCGCGGTCCGGTTGTTCACCGGCTACCTCGGCGTCCTGTCCCGCACGCTGGACCGGCTGGGTCCTGCGGAGCTGGCCACCGCCCGGTCCGCGGCGCTGGACCTGTTCTCGGCGGCGGCCCAGCACGACTCGGCGCCCGCCCCGCTGGCGTTGATGGAGGCATGGATCGAACGGCACCTGGCGTCGGGCGAGGTCACCCCGGCGGCGATCGCGGCCGCGCACGGCATGTCGGTGCGCAGCGTGTACCGGGTCTTCGCCGAAGCCGGGACGACGGTGGCGGCGTTCGTCCGCGACCGCCGCCTCGTCCGCGCGCGCCGGGACCTCGCCACCGGCGCCGACCCGATCGTCGACATCGCCCTGCGCTGGGGTTTCGCCGACGCCAGCCACTTCACGCGCGCCTTCCGCGCGCGCTACGGGTGCACCCCGCGCGACCACCGTGCCGGTGCCGGCACGAACGGGCCACCGGCTGGCAGGCAGATGCAGGCGCTGGCGGCGGCACCCGGGTCAGGCTGATCGGCGAAGCCGCTGTGGATCGAGGAGGATTTCGTGGCACGTGAGGACATCGAGTTCACCGCGCAGGGCACGACGCTGCGCGGCTGGTTCTACCCGGCGGAGGGAGCGACCGGCGAGGCGCCGTGTGTGGTGCTGCAGCACGGGTTCTCCGGCGTCAAGGAGATGTACCTGGACAGCTACGCCGAGCTGTTCCAGGCGGCCGGGCTGGCGTGCCTCGTGTACGACCACCCTGGTTTCGGCGCGAGTGACGCCGTGCCGGGGTGCCCGCGGCTGGAGATCGACCCGTGGCAGCAGGTCCGGTTCGTGCAGCACGCGATCACCTACGCGCAGTCGCGGCCGGAGGTGGACGCCGAGCGGATCGGCCTGTGGGGGTCCAGCTACGCCGGCGGGCACGCCCTCGTCGTGGCCGGCATCGACCGCCGGGTGAAGGCCGTGGTGAGCCAGGTTCCGCCGGTGTCGGGGTCGATGGCGTTCAAGGAGCTGATCCGGATCGACCGCTGGGCCGAGATGGACGCGGTGTTCGCGGCCGAGCGCCGGGCCCGGCTGGCCGGTGCGGAGCCGTCGATGCTGCCGGTGGTGACGACCGATCCGGCCGGTGCGGCCGCCCTGCCGACGCCGGACGCCTACGAGTGGTGCACGACCACCGCGCAGCAGCGGGCGCCGGAGTGGCGCAACGAGGTCACGCTGCTGTCGATGGAGTTCCTGCGCGGGTACGAGCCAGGCCGCTGGGCGCCGCTGATCGCGCCGACGCCGCTGCTCATGATCGTCGCCCCGCTCGACCGCCTGGCCGACGGCCAACTGGCCACGCAGGTCTACGAAGAGGCCCTGCACCCGAAGAAGCTGGTCCTGATCCCGGGTGGCCACTTCGACGCCTACCACGGGCCCGGGTTCGAGTGCTCGGCGCCGCCGGCCCGGGACTGGTTCGTCGAACACCTGCTGGCCAAGCGCGTGTGATCCGCCGCGCGCCCCGCCGAGCACCCGCGGGGCGCGCGTCCAGACCTTCGCCGGGCGCACGCCCTTGGCGAACCGGGTGAGCGGCTCAGGAGTCGAAGATCGCGACCGCGCGGGTCCAGCCTGCGGAGGCGGCGTGCACCTTGACCGGGAAGCACGAAATCTCGAACCCCGTGGCGGGCAACTGCTCGAGGTCGTGCAGTTTCTCGAGGTGGCAGTAGCCGATCTCCCGGCCTGCCCGGTGTCCCTCCCAGATGATCGAGGCGTCCTGCTCGGCGGCGTACCGGGCGGCGGTGTGCACGAAGGGGGCGTCCCAGCTCCACGCGTCGGTTCCGGTGAGGCGCACGCCCCGTTCGAGCAGGTACAGCGTCGCGTCCCGGCCCATGCCGCAGCCGGAGGACACGTAGTCGTCCTGGCCGTAGCGCTCACCGGCGCTCGTGTTGACCACGACGATCTCCAGGGGCGAGAGCTCGTGCCCGATGCGCTCGAGCTCGGCTTCGACGTCCGCCGCAGTCGCCACGTAACCGTCGGGGAAGTGGCGGAAATCGAGCTTCACCGCCGGTCGCAGGCACCACTCCAGGGGAACCTCGTCAATGGTCATCGCGCGATCGCCGCCGTTCATGGTGGCCGAATAGTGATAAGGCGCGTCGAGATGCGTGCCGTTGTGGGTAGTCAGCCGCACCCATTCGGACGCCCAGCCCTCGCCGTCGGGCAGGTCGTCGATGGTCGCGCCGGGAAAGAACGCCAGGAGATCCTTGGCGGTCTGCGCGTGCGACTGGTACTCGATCTCCGGCGTGAGCCCCGGCGGGTCGGAAGCGATTCCGGCCCGCAGGGGTGCGGAAATGTCGACGAATCTGCGCATCAAACTTCTCCTTCCGGCCGGCACGGCCGCAACGGAATGACACCGGTCCCCTCGACGACGGTCTGCCGGGTCGAGCCGAGCCCCTGCCCATGCAGGGACACGACGTCGCCGGGCCGCAGCCAGCCGGTGAAGCCGGCCGGGTCCGGGGTGTCGACGTGCTCGAGCAGGCAGCCGCCGGGCACGGTCCCGGAACCGATCACGTCCCCCGGCGCGAGATCCACGCCGCGGGAGACGTAGGCGAGCAGCTCGCCGAACGTCCAGTCCATCCGGTCGAGGCGGCCGCGGGTGATCTCCTGGTCGTTGACCGTGGCCCGCAGCTCGATGGCGAGCCGTCCGTCCACGCGGTACTCCGCCAGCTCGTCCACGGTGACCAGCGCGGGCCCGAGCGTGAGGGCGCTGTCCTTGCTCTTGCCCATGCCGATGCCGGTCGCCAGGTCGTGGAGCTGGTGATCACGAGCGGTCCAGTCGTTGAACAGCGTGTACCCCAGGATGTGCTCCTCCGCGCCGTCCGGGTGCAGATCCCGTCCGCCGCGCCCGATCACGACACCCACCTCGAGCTCCAGGTCGAACATGCGGGAGCCGGGCGCGACCGGGACCGGGTCGTGCGGCCCGACGACCGAGGCGGCGTTGCCGAAGTAGAACGCGGGCGCCTCCGACCAGGCCGGGTGCAGTTCCGCACTGCGCCCGAGCGCGCGATAACAGCCGCGCAGGTGGTCCAGGAAACACAACCCGTCGCGCACCGACGGCGGACGCGGCAGCGGCGCGAGCAACCGGACATCGTCGAGCGGACGGACCTCCTCCGGGGCACGACGGGCGGTCTCCCCCGCCTCGGCCAGTGCTCCGTCACCGCTTTGGACGAGCGTCAACAGGTCGATGCCGGGGCGAAGCCCGCGAACCGTGTCACCGTCGAGCACACCGGTGCGCACACCGGCGCCTGCCTCGTAGGTCACCCATTTCACAGGTGCCGTCCTCCCTTGTTCTTCGCTTCCCGCACCGCCTGCTCGTGGAACTCGCGGGCCGCCGGCTCGACGGCGGCCCACGCTCCCTCCGGGGTACCGGGAAGAGCGCGTCCGGCGTCGCGGAGCCTGCCGAGGATCCGGTCGGCCGCCGAGTCGGCCTGCGCGCTGACCGTGGCCAGATCGGCCACCTCCAGCACACCGTCGCGCTTGACGACCCGGCCGTCCACGAGCACGGTGCGCACGTCGGCGGCCGTGGTCTGGAAAACGAGCGTCGCGTAGGGGTCCACGCGCGGGTGCTGCTCGAGCGCGGGGCCGCCGACCAGCATCAGGTCGGCCCGCTTGCCCGGCGTCAGCGAGCCGATCTTGTCCCCGAGTCCGAGGGCCTCCGCGGCGTTGACGGTGCTCCAGTCCAGCGCCTCCCGCGCCGTGTAGGTGACGGAGCCGGGCATCGCGCCCGCGGTGTTGACCGGCAGGTCGGCCTCCGCGCGGGCGAAGCCGAGGCCGTAGCGCAGCTCGTGCCACAGGTCGCCGCTGTTCAGCGAGACGACGTCGGCGGACAGGGTCGGCCGCACCCCGTGCCGGCGGCAGCGGTCGAAGACGGGACGGCCGAAGCCCATGTTCAGCTCGGTCTCCACCGAGATCGACACCTTCCCGCCGGTGCGGGCGATCGCCTCCCACTCGGCGTCGCCGAAGCTGCAGCAGTGCACGTGGACCATGTCCGGCCCGAGCAGCCCGAGTGCCTCCATCTCGGTGATCCCGGTGGCCAGCACGCTGCCGAACACGCAGCCGGCGTGATTGACCAGCAGCGCCTGGCGTTCCCGGGCCGCGGCGAGTTCGGCGACGGTGTGCTCCCACGGCAGCCCGAAGATCTCCGACAGCGACACGCCCAGGGTGAGCAAACCGTCCGAGGCGAAGTAGGTGTCGGCGATGCGGTGGAAGTCCGCCACCCGCGCCTCGTGCTCGCCGAACCGGCTCGCCTCCGGCGAACTCTCGAAGAACCCGTAGCAGAACGCCGCGCGGATCCCGGCCTCCTGAAGCCCGCGCACCGCGCCGTCGGAGTGGTCGGGGGTGTTGTTGCAGTGCGAGAAGTCCAGCAGGGTGGTGACCCCGGCGTTCAGGGCGTCGATCCCGCCGTAGAAGTTGCCGAGCCGGACGTCGTCCGGGGTGTAGGCGGGTGACACGCCGAGCCGGATGCCGAAGTAGTAGTCGGCGAGAGTCCAGTCCCCGCAGATGCCGCGGACCAGGGACTGCCAGGTGTGCCGGTGCGTGTCGATCAGGCCCGGCAGCACCAGGTGCCCGGTCGCGTCCAGGATCTCGGCGTCGGTCACCGGCAGCGAGGGCCCGACGGCCACGATCGCGCCGTCCTCGATCAGCACGTCGCCCGCCGGGAGATCCCCGAGCGCGGGATCCATCGTGAGGATGTGACCGTTGCGGACGAGGGTGCGATGTGAGCTCATAATGTCCTCCGAGCGTCGTTGCTTGGCAGCAGCATGGCTGGCCCGGCGCGCAGGAACATGTGCCGAATCGGTTGTGATCCCGGCGAGCGGGTCGCGTCGATCTGGAAGAGGTGCTGGGACATGGACGTCCGGTCGTTGCGGTACGCCCTCACCTTGGCCGAGGAACTGCACTTCGGCCGCGCCGCGCGTGCCCACTACATCGCGGCGCAGCCGTTCGGCAGGCGGATCCAGGAGCTGGAGCGCGAGCTCGGCGTGAAGCTGTTCGAGCGCACGAGCCGCCGCGTCGCACTCACCCCGGCGGGGGAACGGTTCCTGCCCCGTGCGCGCCGGGTGCTGGCGGAGATGGACGAGCTCATGCGCACCGCCGAAGGGGATCACGCGGAGCCGGTCCTGCGCGTCGGGGTGCTCGGGTTCGGTCTGGCCGACCGGTGGGCCGCCACGCGCACCCTGCTGGCCGCGCACCACCCGGAACTCGAACTGTCCTACCGGGAACTGGACTGGACGACGCAGTACGACGCCGTGCGCACCGGGGAGGTCGACGTCGCGGTCCTGCACGACGTCGGCGGAGCCGACGACCTCCTCGTCGAGCCGGTGATGAACACGGCACGCTGCGCGGTCGTGCCGGCCGAATCGGAACTCGCCGGCGCCGGGCGCCTCAGCGCGGCCGACATCGCCGACCTGCCCCGCGTGAAGCTGGTCGGCCAGCCAGGACTGGCGGACTGGAACGGCGCACCCACCCGGCGCGACGTCGAGGTCCGCTCCCCCGCCCACGTCGCGGCCGCGGTCGCCACCACCGGCCGGATCGGGTTCCACGGCGAACCCGCCACCCGCTTCTACCCCCACCCCGGGGTGCGTTACCTGCCACTCGAAGGACCCGACCCCGTCGTGGCCATCGCCAGCCGCCGGAACGACCGCAGGGACACCGTCGCCGCGTTCCGCCGCGCGACGCTGGCGAGTCCCGCCGCCGGCTCGCTCGCCGCCGCGCAGGCGGAGGATGCCGTGGACTGAGGCACCGCCTGCGTAATCGAACTTCCACTTTGGACAGCTGCTCGGCGAACCACAGACCCGGTTGGCCAGGTCATGGAGAACGCCCGCGCGCATGGCCGACTCGCACAGTGACGAACCACCAGGGGTTGAAGATCCTGGAACGCGACGAGCTGAAGTTCCAGGCGGCCACCGAGTACCGGGACGAGCTGGTTGAACGGGTCAGGGACTCGGAGGTCGTCCACAACGGCGGCAGCGAGGCTCGCACGAATCCGTCGAGGGCGATGCCGCGCCCCTACCGCGCGCGGGATGCAGCCAGGTCAGGGAGACGGTCGACGAGCCGGATGAGATCCGGCACTCGCCCGGGTGGTCGCGCGCCTCAACGAGGTGCTGAGAATCCTTGCCACGGCGTCTGATCACAGCTCGACAGCCTCCGCGAGCACCGCCGGCCCGACATCGCGTTTGAGCATCCGGGCGGGCACGATGTCGACCGGGTAGCCGAGCAGCCGCTCCAGCTCGACACCCAGCGCGGCGAGGTCGACCAGATCGGCACCCGGGGCGAGATCGACCAGCAGATCGATGTCGCTGCCCTCATCGTCCTCCCCACGTGCGACGCTGCCGAAGACGCGCACGTTCCTCGCCTTGTGAGTGTGCGCGAGCGCCAGAACCTCTTTCCGGTACCGCGCCAGCATCCGCCCAGCCGGCGAGGCGGGGTGGAACCGCGTGGCGCGCTCGGTCCTGATCAACCGCGAGACCTCCGGCTGGCATCCGTTCCGAACTCCTCGGGCAGAGCTCGCACACCGCGGCCCGCGGAAGAGCGGGGCTCAGCCGGCCCGGCCGGTGAGTCCTGCTTGCTCGCGCTCGCGCTGTTCGAGCTCGGCGATGGCGGTGGCGGTGAGGCTGCGTTCGATGTGGGCGCGCATCAGCTCGCTCGCTCCGGTGTCGTCGCCGGCCTCGATCAGATCAACGAGCTGGTGGTGCTCGCGGTGGTCGCGCGTTCGCGGCTCCTCGCCGGGCGGGAGTTCGAGTCCCAGACGCCGGTACCGGTCGGATTTGTCCCACAGGTCGTCGAGCAGCTTGATGAGGACGTCGTTGCGCGAGGCGAGGTAAAGGGTCCGGTGGAACGCGCGGTGCGCGGTCAGGGCCTCCTCGCCCCACGCCCTGGTCACGGGCAACAGCCGGGCCGCGGCGCCGCGCAAGGCGGCGACGTCGGCGTCGGTACGCCGTTGCGCGGCCAGCATCGCGGCCGTGGGGTCCAGGGAGAGCCGCACTTCGAAGAGCTGGCGCGCCTCGGTGGCGTTGATGGCCGCCACGCGGGCATCGCGCTGGGTGTCGAGGTCGATGAGGCCCTCGCTGCTCAGACGGCGGATCGCCTCGCGCAGCGGGGTCAGACTCATGCCGAGCGCGTCGGCGAGCTCGCGCTGGGCCAGCCGGGATCCGGGCGCCAGTTCGCCGCTCAGAATCCTGGCCCGAAGCACCCCGTAGGCCGCATCACCCTTGCTCGAGAACACGTTCGCGGTCGTCACCCGTCACTCCCTCGCGGAAACCGGTGCTTGTGCACCGGCCGGTCCGCATCGTAGCATCCGGTTGCAATTTATAAATTACAACGGAAGCGAGACCCGTGAAGATCGTTGACGTGTACGAGGGTGTCGTCCCGATCAGCTCGTCCATCCGCAACGCCTGGATCGACTTCAGCTCGATGGACTGCTCGGTCGTTGCCGTCGTGTCCGATGTCGTACGGGACGGCGAGCCCGTGGTCGGGTACGGGTTCAACTCCAACGGCCGCTACAGCGCAGGGGAAATCCTGCGGCGGCGCGTGGTGCCCCGCCTGCTCGCGGCCGACCCGGAGTCCCTGCTCGCCGACGACGGCCAGCTCGACCCGGCCCGCGCGTGGGACGTGGTGATGACCAACGAGAAGCCGGGCGGGCACGGCGAGCGGTCGGTCGCCGTCGGCGTGATCGACATGGCCCTGTTCGACCTCGCCGCCAAACTCGCCGGACAGCCGCTGTACCGGTGGCTCTCGGACCGCTACGGCGACGGCAGGCCGGACGACAAGGTCTTCGTCTACGCCGCCGGCGGCTACTACGCGCCCGGCAAGTCCCTGCGCGACCTGCAGGACGAGATGAAGGGCTTCCTCGACCAGGGCTACCGCGTGGTCAAGATGAAGATCGGCGGTGCGGACCTGTCCGAGGACCTCGAGCGCATCGAAGCCGTACTGGAGGTCCTGGACGGCGACGGCTCCCGGCTGGCCGTCGACGTCAACGGCCGGTTCGACCTCGCCACCGCGCTGGAGTACGGGCGGGCGATCGAGCCCTACGGCCTGTTCTGGTACGAGGAGATCGGCGACCCCCTGGACTACCGGCTCAACGCCATCGTCTCCGAGCAGTACCACGGCCCGATCGCCACGGGCGAGAACCTGTTCTCCCTGCAGGACGCGCGCAACCTCATCCGCTACGGCGGCATGCGTCCCGACCGCGACTACATCCAGGTCGACCCGGCCCTGAGCTACGGCCTGACCGAATACCTGCGGATCCAGGACATGCTCGCCCAGCACGGATGGTCCTCCCGCCGCTGCATCCCCCACGGCGGACACCAGTTCTCCCTGCACATCGCCGCCGCGCTCAAGCTCGGCGGCAACGAGTCCTACCCCGGCGAATTCCAGCCCACCGGCGGGTTCGCCGACGGCGCCGTCGTCGAGGACAGCTACGTCGGCCTCACCGACAGCCCCGGCATCGGTTTCGAACAGAAGGCCGACTTCTACAAGGTCCTGCGCGCACTGCACCCGTGACGGAGTCGCGCCTGATCGCACTCCGCGGTCAGGCGCGCCCCGGCCGCACTCCCCACACCGTCGTGACAAGGAGCAACCACCGATGTCCTCCACCTCCAGCCCGGCCCGCGCCCCGCGGTCCCGGTTCCGCCGGCTGGTCGGCGAACTCTGGTTCCAAGTGATCGTCGCCGCCGTGCTGGGCGTCGCGGTCGGACTGGTCCTGCCGGGCGTCGGATCAAGCCTCAAACCGCTCAACGACTGGTTCATCGCCCTGGTGAAGATGATCGTCATCCCGGTGGTGTTCTGCGTGGTCACCACTGGCATCGCCGCGATGGACAACCTGCGCAAGGCGGGCCGCATCGGCGCGAAGGCGATCGGCTACTTCCTCGTCCTGTCGCTGCTGTCGATGCTGATCGGCCTGATCGTGGCCAACGTCTTCCGCCCCGGTGACGGCATGAACGTCGATCCCGCGACGCTGGACGCGAGCGACATCCCGGCAGCGGCGACCGAACAGCACGCCACCGTCACCGGCTTCGTCTCCAGCCTCATCCCCGACTCGCTGTTCGGTGCGATCACCGGGGACGGCATCCTCGCCGCCTTGCTGGTGTCGATCGTGTTCGGCGTTGCACTCAACATGGCCGGGCCGCAGGCCGCACCGCTGACCCGCGGGATCTCGGCACTGTCCACAGTGGTGTTCCGCGTCGTCGGCTGGGTGATGCGGCTGGCGCCGATCGGAACCTTCGGAGCCCTGGCCACCGTCGTCGCGACGTACGGGGCGAGCAGCCTCCAGCAGCTCGGCTACCTGATCCTGTTGTTCACCGGGACCTGCGTCGTCTACGTCGTCGTGATCCTCGGCGCGATCATGCGCGCCTGCAAGCTCAGCCTGGTCGGCCTGATGCGCTTCCTCAAGGCCGAACTGCTCGTGGCGTTGTCCACCTGCTCCAGCGAGGCGGTCCTGCCCCAGCTGGTGCGCAAGCTGGAGATCATGGGCATCGGCCGCCCCGTCGTCGGCATCGTCATCCCGTCCGGGTTCTCCTTCAACCTCGACGGCTCCGCCGTCTACCTCACGATGGCCTCGCTCTTCCTCGCTCAGGCACTGGGCATCGACCTGTCCTGGCAACAACAGCTGGTCATGGTCGGCGTGATGATGCTGACCAGCAAGGGCACCGCGGGCATCGCGGGCGGCGCGTTCATCGTCCTGGCCAGCACCATCACCGCCGTCGGCCACATGCCCCTCGCCGCCCTCGCCCTGATCGTGGGCATCGACCGCATCCTCAACGAGGGCCGCGTGTTCATCAACGTCCTCGGCAACGCCGTCGCCACCATCGTCATCGGGAAATGGGAACGAGACTTCGACAACGACAAGGCGATCGCCGTCCTGGCGGCGCGGGGCGACGAGCTGCGGGCCTTCGAGAGCGATTACGACGCGGCGCAGCGGAAGCCGGACGCCCCCTCCCCCGCCGCACCGGAGCCCTCGCACTCCCCCACGTGACCCGGCCACCGGTGGTCCGGCTCGGCGACCCGGGCCGGACCACCGGTGCGCCCTGGCACCACGACGGGGGACGGGGCGACGCGGTTGCCGCAGGTCCGCGACGGGGGTGACACCCTGACCCTGATGGGTGCGGCCCGCAGGACTGAGCGCCGTCCAGCTGGGGCCGGCGCCGCTCTGGCCGCCGGAAAGGTAACTCCGCCGCACTGCCGATGAGCAACGGCGCAGCACCAGGCCTCGTTTCTTGACTTCCAATCAAGAAGCTCCTAGCCTTCGCGTCGACCAGATCTTGATTGCGAATCAAGACCGAGCTGAACAAGGCAGGCGATGGGAACTTCGGCGGAGCAGGACAACCACACCGTGCCGGTGCGGCGGGACGTGTGGTTCGAGTCCGGGGGCGCGCGGTGCGCGGCGTGGCTGTACGAGCCGGCAGCGGAAGGCGGGCCCCGGCCGTTGGTGGTCATGGCGCATGGGCTGGGCGCGGTGCGGGAGTGGCGGCTGGACGCGTTCGCGGAGCGGTTCGCCGCGCAGGGGTGGATGGTGCTGGTGTTCGACTACCGGCACCTGGGCGCCAGCGAGGGATCTCCACGGCAGTTGCTCGACATCGGCGACCAGCTCGACGACTGGCGGGCGGCACTGGCCTACGGCCGGCACCTGCCGGGGGTCGACCCGGACCGGATCGCGCTGTGGGGGACCTCGTTCGGCGGCGGGCACGTGCTGCGGATCGCCAGCGAGGACCACGGCGTGGCCGCGGTGGTGGCCCAGTGTCCGTTCACCGACGGTCCGGCGTCGTTGATCTCCCGGTTCCGGGCCAGCCCGTTGAGCATGATCGGGCTCGTCATCGCCGCCGTGCTCGATCTCGTCAGGTCGCTGTTCGGGGCGAAGCCCGTGCTGGCTCCGGTGGTCGGGGTGTGGTGGATGCCTGCCTTCCTGGTCTCGCCGACCGCGATCGCCGCGGCGTCCAAGCTCATACCGGCGGGGTCCCGGCTCTCGCCTCGCACCGCCGGGGTCCTTGCCCGGATCCCAGCCGTGGGCAAGGGGCTGTCTCCGACCGTCGAGACGGGCGGGCAGCCGTTCCACCCTGCCGACACCGCTGTCGGCCGCGACACGATCTGGGGTGTCATGAGAGGTTCGGACGGTGGCGGCGACAGCGCCAACGCGATCGCGGCCCGGCTCGCGTTGCGGTTGCCGCTGTACCGGCCGGGCAAGGACATCCGCAAGATCGCCGCGGCGACCCTGTTGTGCGTGTGCGACGACGACCGCGCCGCCCCCGCGCGCACCACGGCCCGCCTCGCCGCCGGGCAGGATCACGTCCAGGTCAACCACTACGACGGCGACCACTTCGACATCTACGTCGGTGACCTGTTCGAGCGTGCCGTCGCAGACCAGATCCAGTTCCTCGCGGCCCGGTTCACGGCCGGGGCGAGCCGGTAGCCGGCCGCCGCATCACCTGGAGTCGGGCGAGCTCGGCACGGCGGCGATGCCGCGGGCGCTGCGCACCAACGTCTCGACGACGGCGCGATCGCCCGCGGCATCGTCCGCGTGGGTCAGCATCCCTTCGACGACGAACACGCCGATCCGGGTCATCGCGT
This sequence comes from Amycolatopsis sp. NPDC006125, assembly GCF_040614195.1. NCBI lineage: Bacteria > Bacillati > Actinomycetota > Actinomycetes > Pseudonocardiales > Pseudonocardiaceae > Amycolatopsis > Amycolatopsis sp. NPDC006125. The sequence continues at coordinate 14,997 of NZ_JBEXTZ010000101.1, read as the reverse complement.
CCTGCTCGGCCTCCGGCACGCCCAACGCGGCCAGATGCCACCGCAGGACCGCCTCCACCTGCGCGTGGAAGCCGTCGTGCCACACCCGCAGCGACTCCGATGCCGCGACCCTGGCGTGCACCGTCGTGATCAGCCGATCGACCCGCCGCAACTCGGCGACTGCCCACAACAACTGCTCGGCAGGCGGTTCGGCCGAGCGTTCCGCCACGCCGGTCAGGAACTGCGCGAACAGCGCGTCCAGAACGGCGACCAGGACCTCGTCCTTGTCCTTGAAGTACCAGTAGACGGTGTTGGAGGTCACCCCCGCCTCGCGCCCGATCCGCGCCACCGTCGTGGAATCGTAGCCTTCTTCCACGAACAACCGGGTGGCCGCGGCGACGATCTCACCGCGCTTCTCTTCCCGGTCCCGCGGGCGTCGGTTACGCGGCATCCCCCACCTGGCCAGATCGGTCACGCTGGAACCCCACTGTAAAGGGACACGGCACCGCGGGCGCTCTCGACCCGGCCCGGGGTGGCGTATGCCTGGATGCCGATTGGGTCCCCGTCACCGACCTCCGCCCGTGGCGGCAGGGCGCGGATCAGAGCGGCCCGGGCTGGGGAGGGCGTGAGGTCGGCTCTGCTGCCCGGGATCGCGTCGCCGCCCAGCTGGCGAGGAGTGTGAGCCGGTCTTCGGATGCGGTGCCGGGTTCGGCGGTGTAGGTGATCAGGTCGTGCACGGCCCGGCCGGGCAGGGGCAGGTCGAGGGACTGGAAGGTCAGTTCCAGGTGGCCGACTTCGGGGTGCCGGAGCCGTTTGGTGCCGTCGTGGCGGATCAGGACGTCGTGGGCGGCCCAGTGGCGGCGGAACTCGGGGCTGAGCGTGGACAGCTCGCCGACGAGTTCGCGCAGCGCCCGGTCGCCCGGCTCGCGCCCGGCCTCGGCGCGCAGCAGGGCGGCGGTGGCGTTGCCGGCGGCGTCCCAGTCGGCGAAGAAGTCCCGCGCACCGGGGTCGAGGAAGATGTAGCGGGCGAGGTTGGGGCGGCCGCGCCGGGCGGCGGTGGCACTATCGAACATCGGCGCGAGCAGGGCACGGGCCAGGGGGTTGGCGGCGACGACGTCGGTGCGGCCGTTGCGCACGAACGCCGAGGACATTGTCATGGAGTCGAGCAGCCACTGGACCCGGGGCGGGATGTCGACGTCCTGACGCCGCGACGGCGTGCGCCTTCCGGGCCGGGCCGAGCGGGCCAGGTCGAACAGGTAGGTGCGTTCGTCGTCGTCCAGTCGCAGGGCGCGGGCGACCGCGTCGAGGACGTCTTCGGACACGCCGCCGAGGTGGCCCTTTTCCAGCCGGGTGTACCACTCCGTGCTCACGCCGGCGAGGACGGCGACCTCTTCGCGCCGCAGCCCGGCGACGCGGCGGCGGGCGCTGGTCGGCAGCCCGGCCTGCGCGGGCGTGATCCTGGCGCGCCTGCTGACGAGGAAGTCCCGGATCTCGCCGCGGTTCCCGGGCTGGGAGTCCATGTCGTTCACGGTAGCCGCCGGGTCACCGCGTGAGGGAGGTTGAACTGGTACCCCCGATAAGCACGACCTTCTCCGGTGGCGGCCCTCGCGGTCTCCTGGAGGACATGACGAGCAAGGAATTGACGGTGCGGGCGGTGGCGCTGGGCACGTGGGCGTGGGGAGACAGCGGCGAGGCGGGCAACGGCTACTTCGGCAGTGAGCTGACCGGGTCCGGCCTGCGCGAGATCGTGGAGAAGGCGCAGTCCAACGGGTTGAGCCTGTGGGACACCGCGATGGTGTACGGCATGGGCCGCTCGGAGACGGTCCTCGCTCAGGCACTGAAGGGCTACGCCCGCGACGAGTACAAGCTGTCGACGAAGTTCACCCCGCAGATCGCGGGCGACGGCGACGACCCGGTCGCCGACATGCTGGAGGAGAGCCTCGACCGGCTCGGCACCGACTACGTGGACCTGTACTGGATCCACAACCCCGCAGACGTGGCCCGGTGGACGCCGCTGCTGATCCCGCTGCTGGAAAGCGGCCGGATCAGGCACGTCGGCGTCTCCAACCACAACCTGGCCGAGATCGCCCTGGCCGACCGGATCCTCGGCGAGGCCGGTTTCCGTGTGGAGGCGGTGCAGAACCACTACAGCCTCACCTACCGGAGCTCCGAGCGCGCGGGCATCCTGGATCACTGCCGCGAGCACGACGTGCGGTTCTTCTCCTACATGGTCCTCGAGCAAGGCGCGCTGACCGGCAGGTACAGCCCGGCCCACCCGTTGCCGGCGGGCAGCAGCCGCGCGGCCGTGTACAACGGCATCCTCCCGCAGCTGCAGACGCTGACCGACAGGATGCGGGCGATCGGCGAGGCCCGGGGCGCCTCCCCTGCCTACATCGCGACCGCCTGGGCCATCGCCAAGGGAACCACCCCGATCATCGGGGTCACGAAGGTGGCCCACCTCGACGGGCTGGTCCGGGCGCAGCGCATTCAGCTCACCGACGAGGAGATCGCGGAGCTGGAGGCGCTGGCGGACGCCGCGGACGTCGACACGCGCGGCAGCTGGGAGCACGAGATGTAACTCGGCGAGCCGGACCCGGGAACCGCCGGCGCTTCACGGCGAAGCGGGCGCGGTTCCCGGCCTGGCAGGCTCACCGCGTGGCGGGCACCGGGGCGGTGGTGACCGCACGGGTCTCCCGCAGGATCAGCAGGCCGGTCACCACCATCAGCGCCGCGGTCAGGCCGTGGACGCCGAACGCTGTGGGCGCGGACCCGTGGTGGGCCAGCACGGTGGCCATGTCGCCGAACGCGGCGAGCGCCTCCACCAGCAGCACCCAGCCCAGCGCGCGGCGGTGTCCCGTCAGCAGCAGTACGGCGAGGACCAGGGCCAGGATGACGTCGCGGATTCCCTTGACGACGAGGAAACCGCCGCCGTCGCCCGACGGCCAGGTCGGCAGGCCGAAGCCGGGGCGCCGTCGTTGCCGGGCTCAGGACGAACTCCGTTCCGAACCAGAGGATGAAGAGGATGAAAGCGGCGGTCAGGACGGTGTTGATCTTCTTCAGGGTCATCGTTTTCTCCTTCGGATGCAGGGGTCAGGCCGCGCGGACGCGGCGGATGTGGCGGGCGTAGCGGGGGCGGCCGAACAGGTGCCAGATGCCGCGCACCGGGGCCGGGAGGACGGACAGGAGCGTGGCGCGCTCGGCCGGGTTCGCGTCCTCCAGCACGAGGCCGAAGAGCGTGAGCAGGGTGCGCTTGGGCGTGTTGGCCACCAGGTGGTCGCCCAGGGAGGTCCATTCCTCGAGGGTGAGGTGGTGCGCGGCGAGGGGCAGGAGCGTGGCTTCCTCGTCGTCGAGGTGTTCGAGCAGGACCGCCCGGTGGTCGGCGAGGATCGCCACCAGGGCGTCGCGCTCGGCGGCTCCGGCCGTGGCCTCCCACGCCGGGACCGCGGCGTCCAGCTTCGTCAGGGTCGCCGCGACGCGGTCGTGCTGGGCCTCCATGCGCAGCACGATGTCCGCCTCCAGATCCACCCGGGACAGCAGCGGCGGCCACAGCAGCTCGTCCTCGCCCTCGTGGTGGTTCTTCAGCCCCAGCCGGTAGTCGCGGAAGTGGCCGGCGACCACCCTGGCGCGGGCGGTGTCGCCGGGGGCGACCGCCGCGACGAGGTCCACCAGCAGCCGCGACTCGCGGCGGAAGGCCCGGTGGACGATCTCCATGTCCTGGGTGTCGATGGTCATCGGTGTTCCTGCCTTTCTTGATCCGGGTGCTGGGCTCGTTCGCGGCCGAGGTCGGCGGCGAGCCCGTGCCCCTCGGCGGTCCGCGGCAGCGCGGCGTGCTGGCCCTGCTGGTCGCCGCGCGCGGGCAGGTCGTACCCGTCGACCGGATGGCCGAGGACCTGTGGCGCGGCGAACCGCCGTCGCGCGCATTGGCGTCGTTGCAGGCGTACGTGTCCAACCTCCGCCGTCTGCTGGAACCCGGCCGCCCGCCCCGCACTCCGGCCCGGCTGCTGGTGAGCGCGGCGCCCGGCTACGCACTGCGGCTGCCCGCCGAAACCGTGGACGCGTGGCGTTTCGAGGAGCTGCTCGACCGGGCCCGCGCGCTCGCCGATCCCCGCGACGCCCGCGCAATGCTGGAGGAAGCGCTGGCCCTGTGGCCGGGGCCCGCGTTCGCCGAGGTCGCCGACGAGCCGTGGGCCACCGCCGAGGTCGCCCGGCTGAACGAACTGCGCCTGGTCGCCCGCGAACTGCACGTCGCGGCGGGACTGCGGCTCGGCGACCCCGCGGCCGTGGTTCCCGCGGCGGAGGCCCTCACCCGCGACGAGCCGCTGCGCGAGGAAGGCTGGCGCCTGCACGCCCTCGCGCTGTGGAACAGCGGCCGCCAAGCCGACGCCCTGGCCGCGCTCCGCCGCGCCCGCGCCACCCTCGCCGACGAACTCGGCCTCGACCCCGGCCCGGACCTGGTGGCCCTGGAAGAAGCGATCCTCACCCAGCGCACGGACGTCCTCCGCGCCGCCGTCCCGGCCCCGGTGAGCGCGCCGGCGCCCCCTCGGAAACCCACGCCCACGTTCGTGGGGCGGGAACGCGAGCTCGCAGCGCTGGTCGCGGCCGCCGGCGAAGCCGCCACCGACGGGGCGCGCGTCGCGCTCGTCACCGGGGAAGCGGGCCTGGGCAAGTCGACCCTGCTGGACCACCTCGGCGCGCGGCTCGAACAGGACGGGTGGCTCGTGGCCCCCGGGCGTTGTTCCGAAGTGGACAGTGCGCCACCCGCGTGGGCGTGGGTCGAGGCGTTGCGCACGGTGGCCGCGAGCGTGGACCCGGGCGAGTTCGCCGATGACCTGGCGCCACTGCTCGCCGACGCCTCGCCGGTGGACGGCGACGCCGCGGCCGGGCGGTTCCGCCTGCGGCAGGCCGTCTGGAACTGGCTCGCGGCGGCCGCCGCGAGCCGGCCGGTCGCCGTCGTCCTGGACGACCTCCACTGGGCCGACGCCGCCACACTGGAACTGCTGGGCGGCGTCCTCGGCGTGCGGGCCCCGATTCTGGTCGTCGCGGCCTACCGCGCCGACGAGGGGGAACGCCTCGCCGACGCGCTCGGATCCCTCGCCCGCACCGCGCCCCTCCGGCTGGACCTGCCCGGGCTGGATGGTGAGGCCGTCGCCGAACTGGTCCGCGCCGAATGCCGCGCCGACGACGCGACCGTGGCCGGGATCGCCGAGCGGACCGGCGGAAATCCGTTCTACGTCAGGGAAAGCGCGCGGCTGCTCAGCGGCGAAGGTGCGCTGGTCGCGCTCTCCGAAGTCCCCGAAGGCGTCCGGGACGTGCTGCGGCGCCGCCTGGCCCGGCTCCCGGAAAGCAGGGTGTCCATCCTGCGGCTGGCGGCGGTGGCGGGCCGGGAATGCTCGGTGGACGTGCTCGTGCGCGCCGCCGACGCCGACGAGGACGGCGTGCTGGACGCACTGGACGCGGGCGTCATCGCCGGGTTGCTCGACGAACCGGCGCCCGGGCGCGTCCGGTTCGTGCACGCACTCGTCAGGGACACGCTGGTCGCCGACGTCAGCCGGTTGCGCGCCACCAGGATGCACGCCCGGATCGCCGCCGCGCTGGAAGGCACCGGTGACGTCGCGGCGCTGGCCCACCACTACGCGCGGGCGGGATCACCGAAGGCCGTCGGCTACTGCGTGCGGGCCGCCGAGCTGGCCGAGGCGCGCTACGCCCACGACGTGGCCGCCGCGCTGCTCACCGACGCCGTCGCCAACGCCGGCGAACCGGACGAGCGTGTCGATCTGTTCGGCAGGCTGCTGCGCGCGCAGATCAGGGCCGGCGCGGTCGCCGCGGCGAGGGACACGCGCGCCCGGGCGGTGGAGTACGCCGAATCGATCGGCCGGGACGACCTGATGATCGCGGCGTTCACCGCCTGGACCGAGCCCACCTCCTGGCAGGCCCGCACCTACGGCACCGTCGACCGCCCCATCGTCGACCGGCTCCGCCGCCTGCTCACCCGAACTGATCTCGCCCCCGACGTGCGGTCGCGCCTCCTGGTCGCCTACGCCGACGAACTGGTCGGCGAGGACGATCCGACGGTCATGGCGGCGGCCAGGGAAGCACTCGGCCTCGCCACCGACCCGCGCCTGCGGGCCGCCGCGCTCCTCGTCCTCGCCCGCGACGCCGGGCGGGCGGAGTACTCCCGCGAACTGGTGGAGATCGGCGTCGAGCACGACCTGCCCGTCTACCGCGTGGCCGGGTTGTTGAACCTGGCCGTGCACGCCGCCACGGCCAACGACCCGGCCACCTTGCGCCGCGTGATCGGCGAAGCGCTCGACCTCGCCCGCGCGTATCGCATGCCGGAAGCGATCGGCGCTGCCGAAATCGCACTGGCGGCCCTCGCCCTCATCGAAGGCCACTACGCGGAGGCCGAACGCCGCTACACCGACGCCACCGAGCGCATGCACCACACCGGGTCCGTCCACGCCGGCTTCCGGGACCTCGCACAGGCGACGATCTGGCTCAACGACGGCACCCTCGGCGACCACCTGGACGACATCCGCGCCCTGCACGAGGCCCTCGGCCCCCTGGTCACCGACCTGCTGGCGCTGGCCCTGCACGCCGCCGGCCACGACACCGAAGCACGCCGGATCCGCACCGCGGCACCACCCATCCGCCCCGACTTCTTCTTCACGTTCCTGACCAGCCTGCGCGCGCTGGCGGCCATCGCCCTCGACGACACCGGCACCGCCGCCCAGACCTACACCGCCCTGCTCCCCCACCACGAGAACCCACCGGCCGGCGCCGAAAGCCTGTCGCTGGCGCTGCCCCCGGTCGCCCACATCCTCGGCGAACTCGCCCTTTTCCTCCACCGCGCGGGCGAGGCCGCCACCCACTTCACGCGAGCCGCCGCCATCGCGGAGAAGTGGAACGCCCCGCGGTGGGCCGCCGACGCCCGGGCACGCGCCGCCGTTGCCCGCAGCGTTCCGCGGTCGCCGCAGCACCAGGACCGTTGAGAGGTGCGACGTTGCCGCCACGAGCCGGGTGGCAGCGTCCCTGATCACCGGTGGCCGGTCGGCCTGCCGCTCCTAGCCTGGACCGAGAGCTTGAACCGAGGGTCAGCCCTGACAGTTGACCCTCTGCAGCCTTGGACTCACCTTGCCGACGGCATCGACAGCGACCTCCAGCCGATGGCTCACGGCGTCCCGGAATCGGGTGTCCGCCAGCGAGCAACCGCTCCAGCTCGATATCCAGCGGCGAGGTCGACCAGATCGGTACCCGGGTCGCTGCCTTGACGGTGACCAGAACCGTCCGTTCGGGCACCATGACCGAAGGAGTGGGCGGTTCGTCCGGTTCTGGCACGGGAGGGTGGATGTCGGGGGACGGCGAGGGCCTGGCGCTGTTGCTGAAGGCCGCGCAGGAGGGCGACGCGACCGCCTTCGAACGGCTCGTCGGGCCCTTCCGGGCCGAGTTACGCGCGCATTGCTATCGCATGCTGGGCTCCCTCGACGACGCCGAGGACGCGGTTCAGGAAGTGCTCGTGCGCGCCTGGCGCAGGCTGGACGGGTTGGAACCCCGGGAGTCGATCCGGCCCTGGCTCTACAAGATCGCGACGAACCGGTGCCTGACGCTGCTGGAGCGCCGCCGTCGCCGGGAGCTGCCTGCCGATCTCGAGGACGGCACACCGCCGGGCGAGGTGGCGTGGCTGGAGCCCTACCCCGACTCGCTGCTGGACCCGGCCGTCCAGTCGGTGGCGCGGGAGAGCGTCGAGCTGGCGTTCGTGGCCGCGCTGCAGCACCTGCGTCCCGGTCAGCGAGCCGTGCTGATCCTGCGGGAGGTGCTCGGGTTCTCCGCCCGGGAGGTCGCGGCGATCCTGGAGACCACGGTGGCTTCGGTGAACAGTTCGCTGCAGCGGGCCCGCGCCACCCTCGAACCGCTCCGCGCCGGAGCCGGCCAGCAGACGGTGCTGCGTGCACTCGGCGGCGACCGGGTGCGTGAACTGGCGCGCCGGTACGCGTCCGCGTGGGAACGGGGTGACGTCGACGCCATCGTGGAGATGCTGGCCCACGACGCCCGCTACTCGATGCCGCCCGAACCGCGGTGGTTCCAGGGCCGGGACGCGATCCGGGGGTTCTTGGCCGAGGGGCCGCTCACCGGGCGGTGGCGGTTCGTGCCCGCACACGCCAACGGGCAGCTCGCGTTCGGCACCTACCTGTGGAACGGCGACGCCTACCTGCCGGCGGGCCTGGACGTGCTGGCGCTGCGCGGTGACCGGATCGCCGAAGTCGTGTCGTTCCTGACCGCGGATTTCGCCCGCTTCGGCCTGCCGCCCGCGATCACGCGATGAGTTTCGGTTCCGGCGCGGGTGTCAGTGGTGACAGTTCCGCCGAGACGGTTGTGAGGTACCGCGATGACCACCGACGAGCAGCAGATCCGGACCCTGATCTCGAACTGGGTCCGCGCCGTGCACAGGGGCGACATCGAGGGGGTGCTCGCCGGCCACGCCGGCGACGTCGTGATGTTCGACGTGCCGCCCCCGGACGCGGGGGTGCGGGGCCTCGACGCCTACCGGGACACGTGGCCGGCCTTCTTCTCCTGGCAGGCGCAGGGCGCGGTGTTCGAACTGGAGTCCCTGGAGATCACCGCCGGCGCGGACGTCGCGTTCGCCCACGCCCTGCTGCGCTGCGGCACCCCGGACGAGCTCGCCCGGCACCCTGCCCGGCGGCTGCGGCTCACCCTGGGCCTGCGGAAGGAGAACGGCCACTGGACGGTGGCGCACGAACACCACTCGTTCCCCCATGCCGTCCAGGACGACGGCGCGGACGCGGAAGCCGAGGTGCGCGCCCTGCACGAGCGGTGGTTCGCGGCCACCACCCTCAAGGATCTCGACGGGCTGATGGCCCCCATCGCCAAGGACGTCGTCTCCTACGAGCACGACGCCCCGCTGCAGCACCTCGGCCGGGATGCGGTGCGGGAGGTGTGCCGGCGCGGGCTCGACTGGTCGGACGCGGTGGTCCATTGGGAGGTGCCCGACATGACCGTCCTGGTCCGCGGCGACCTCGCCGTCGCGTGGGGGCTCAACCGGATGACCGCCGAAGACGCCGACGGCACGAGGACCGAAAGCTGGTCCCGCGGCACCCGGGTGTTCCAGAAACGCGACGGCGAATGGCAGCTCATCCACCAGCACCTGTCGTTCCCCTACGACCCCGAAACCGGCGCCGCCGCCACCGGCCTCCACCCGTGACTGCCGGGCGCGGATCAGAGCGGCGGGGCCCTCCCCCATCGATCAGCCGCCGAGGTTGTCGATCACCGCGGCGACCACGTCGCCGGTCTTGGCGGTGCCGCCGACGTCGGGTGTGAGGATCCCGGCGGCGGTGGTCGCCTCGATCGCCGCGCGCACGCGGGCCGCCTCTGTGGACAGTCCGAAGTGGTCCAGCATCAGCGCGGCGCTGCCCATGGCCCCGATCGGGTTGGCCAGGCCCTGCCCGGCGATGTCCGGGGCGGACCCGTGCACCGGCTCGAACATCGAGGGGAACCGGCGCTCGGGGTTGAGGTTCGCGCTGGCCGCCAGGCCGAGGCTGCCGGCAAGGGCCGAGCCGAGGTCGGAGAGGATGTCGGCGTTGAGGTTGGACGCCACGACCACCGAGAGGTCCTCGGGCTTGAGCACGAACTTCGCCGACATGGCGTCCACCAGCACGCTCTCGGTCTCCACGTCCGGGTAGTCGCGGGCGACGCGGGCGAAGGTCTCGTCCCACAGCACCATCCCGTACTGCTGGGCGTTGCTCTTGGTCACCGACGACACCTTCTTGCGGTCGCGGCCGCGGGCGAGGTCGAAGGCGAACCGCATGATCCGCTCGCACCCCTTCTCGGTGAACAGCGCGGTCTGCAGGGCGACCTCATTGCCGGGGCCGCGGCCGGCGAGGTTGCGGCCGCCGAGCCCGGCGTACTCGCCTTCGCTGTTCTCCCGGACCACGACCCAGTCCAGTGGCGTGTGGTCGGCCTTGCGCAGCGGCGAGGTGATGCCCGGGTGGAAGTGCACGGGCCGCACGTTGGCCCACTGGTCGAAGTTCTGGCAGATCCGCAGCCGCAGGCCCCACAGGCTGACGTGGTCGGGCACCGACGGCCAGCCGACCGCGCCGAAGTAGATGGCGTCGAAGTCGCGCAGCACCTCCAGGCCGTCGTCGTCCATCATGCGGCCGGTGCGCTCGTAGTAGCCGCAGCCCCAGGGGAACTCGGTCCAGTCGAAGGCGAATGCGCCCCCGGAGTTCCCGGCCAGCGCGTCGAGGACAGCGCGCCCGGCGGCGACGACTTCGGTGCCCACGCCGTCCGCCGGGACCGCGGCGATCGTGAAGGTGCTGGTTGCTGACATCGAGGGCTCCCTGGCGGGTCGGCTGCGCTGACCCCCCGAGTGAAGCCCGCGGACCGGCCGGGCGTCCAAGACGCGCTGCCGATCCGATTCATAGGCCGGACCTATCCGGCCTGCTCGGCGAACCGGTGAGCCAGCGCGCGGAAGGTCTGCGCGGCCGGCGTCAGCGGGGCGGACCGGCTCAGCAGGGCGACGTGCAGGCGGGCCGGGTGGTCCAGGCGCGCGACCCGGGCTCCGGCGCGGCGGGCGAGCGTGGCCCAGGCCGAGGGCAGCACCGCCACTCCGGCGCCGGCGAGCACGAGCGGCAGGATCGACGCGCGGTGGGCGACCTCGGCGACGATCCGCGCGTCCGGGTGCGCCGCGCGGATGTCGTCGACGACCTGGCGCATGAGGCTGCCGGGCGGGGAGGCGATCAGATCCACCCCGGCCAGTGCGTCGACCGGCACCGGATCACCGTCCGGGACGCCGGCGCCGGCGAGCACGAAGTCCTGCTCCTGCAACGGCAGGACGTCCAGCCCCGGCGGGCGCAAGACACCGGGCGCGCCGACGAGGCCGAGTTCGCTGGCGCCCTGGCGAACCTGCTGCACGACCTCGTCGACGGTGAAGGCCGCGCCCGCCTCCACGGTGATCCCCGGGTGCCGCTCGGTGAAGACGCGGGCCAGGGTGCTCAACGGCTCGATCCCGGGCGAGGGCATCGTGACCAGTTCGACGCGGCCGCGCTGGACGCCCTTCATCGACTCCAGGGTCGCCTTCGCCGTGCGCAGGTCACGCAGCACCTGCCGGGCCGGTCCGATCAGCTCGCGGCCGGCGTCGCTGAGCACCACCCGCCGCCCGACGCGGTGGAACAGCTTGACACCCACCTCGCGCTCGAGACCGGCGATCGCCTGGGACAGCGACGGCTGCGCGATGTGCAGGGTCTGCGCGGCGCGGCCGAACCCGTCGTGGTCGACGATCGCCAGGAAGTACTCCAGCTGCCGGGCGTCCATCCCAACCTCCCAGCTCAGGGCCTTGCCATCGGCTGAGCCTATCAGTCGGGTAGCAAGGTTCTCTTGGACGCGGCGGCCTGCCGAGGGTCAAGGTGGTGCGCGGTTGACCAGCGAGTCGAGGAGGACGGGATGGGCGAGGTCGTCGTGGCCCTCGATTCGTTCAAGGGGTCGCTGGGAGCGGCGCAGGCCACGGCCGCGCTCGCCCGCGGGCTGCGCCGGCACGCCGCGCGGCCGGTGGTGCACGAACACCCCGTCGCCGACGGCGGCGAGGGCACCGTCGACGCCGCCGTCGCCGCCGATTTCACCCCGGTGGGGATCACCGTCACCGGTCCCCTCGGCCGGCCGGTCGCCGCTCGCTACGCGCACCGCGGCGGGGTCGCGGTAGTCGAACTCGCGCAGGCGTCGGGATTGCCGGCCGCGCCGGATCCCGCGACGGCGCTCGCCGCCTCCACGTTCGGCACCGGCGAGCTGATCGCGGCGGCTCTGGACGCCGGCCACCGGCAGGTGGTGGTCGGACTCGGCGGCAGCGCGACGACCGACGGCGGAACCGGGCTCCTCGCCGCACTCGGCGCCCGGTTGCTCGACGCGACGGGACGCGACCTGTCCGGCCGCACCTCCGCCCTGCCCGCGGTCGCGGCAGTCGACCTGACCGGTCTGCATCCGAGATTTCGCGACGCCGAGCTCGTCGTGGCCTGCGACGTCGACAACCCCCTGCTCGGGCCCGACGGCGCGGCAGCGGTGTTCGGCCCGCAGAAGGGCGCCGACGACGCGACGGTCGCCACGCTGGAGCGCGCACTGAGGGCCTGGGCGCCGATCCTGGAGGCGGCCACCGGGGTCGCCGCAGCGGACGCGCCGGGCGCGGGCGCCGCCGGTGGCGCGGGCTTCGCACTGTTCACGCTGGGAGCGCGCCGCGTGCCCGGAATCGAACTCGTCCTGCGCCTGACCGGATTGCCCGCACGGCTGTCCCGCGCCGATCTCGTGATCACCGGCGAGGGATCCCTGGACCGGCAGAGCCTGCGCGGCAAAGCGCCGATGGGCGTCGCCACCGCCGCCCGGCGGGCAGGGGTCCCGGCCTACGCCGTGGCCGGGCGCAGCCGGCTCACCCCAGACGAAGTCACCGCCGCCGGGTTCGCCGGCGCGTTCACCCTCACCGACCTCGAACCCGACCCCGGCCGCTGCATGGCCGAGGCCGCCCCGCTGCTGGAACGCCTGGGCGAACACCTCGCCCAGCACGTGTTCGGCTGACTCCCCCACCCACACCGACGCGCAGGAGGATGCAATGACGCACGCCCCCGCGGCCCCGCCGCGCCGCCGCAAGCCCTGGTACCGGCAGCTCTACGTGCAGGTCCTGATCGCCATCGTCATCGGCATCGTCCTCGGCTGGCGCGCGCCCGGCCTTGGCGAGGCGATGCAGCCCATCGGCACCACCTTCATCGCGGCGATGAAGATGCTCATCGGCCCGATCGTGTTCCTCACCATCATCGGTGGCATCGCCGGTGTGGCGGACCTGAAGAAGGTCGGCCTCACCGGGCTGAAAGCGCTCACCTACTTCCAGATCGGCACGATCGTCGCGCTGGTGTTCGGCCTGGTCGCGATCAACATCGTGCGGCTCGGCGACGGCGTCGACGCCGACCCGTCCACCCTGCACCCGACGGGCAACGCCGAGCGCTACATCGAAACCGGCGAAACGCAGCACTGGTGGGAGTTCTTCACCCACCTGGTGCCGGACAGCTTCTTCGGCGCCTTCACCGACGGCGACATCCTGCAGATCATCTTCCTGGCCGTGCTGTTCGGCATCGCGATCAAGGCGATCGGCCCGCTCGGCGACCCGATCGTCACCGGCGTCAAGCGGCTCACCGACGTCGTGTTCAAGGTGCTGAGCTTCGTGATGAAGGCCGCCCCGCTCGGCGCGTTCGGCGCGATGGCCTACGCCGTCGGCGCGTTCGGACTGTCCACACTGTCCAGTCTCGGCTCGCTGATCCTGCTGTTCTACGTCACCTCGATCCTGTTCGTGGTCGTCGTGCTCGGCGGCCTGCTGCGCGCCTACGTCGGGCTGAGCATCTTCCGGCTGTTCCGCTACCTGCGGGAGGAGTTCTTCCTCGTCCTGGGCACCTCGACGGCGGAACCGGCGTTGCCCGGCCTGATGCGCAAACTGACCTTCCTCGGCGCGGACCGCTCGACCGTCGGCCTCGTGGTGCCGACCGGGTACAGCTTCAACCTCGACGGCGCGGCGATCTACCTGTCGCTGGCCGCGCTCTACATCGCCCAGGCCACCAACACCCCGCTGACCGTCCCCCAGCAACTCGGGCTCCTCGCGGTCATGCTGCTCACCTCGAAGGGCGCGGCAGGCGTGGCCGGCGGCGGGTTCATCGCGCTGACGGCGACACTGTCGACCATCGGCACCGTCCCCGCCGCCGGCATCATGTTGATCTTCGGCATCGACAAGTTCATGTCCGAATGCCGGGCCCTGGTGAACTTCTACGGCAACGCGGTGGCCACCCTCGTGATCGCCAAGTGGGACCGCAACCTCGACCTGGCCCGCGCCCGCGAGGTCCTCGACGACCCCACCTCGGCAGACCGCACCCTCACCCCGGAGCCGGCGACCACCCAGCCCGCCGACGGGGCACCTTCCGGTGCCGCGCCAGCCCGGGCCGCGCAGTGAACGAGCGCGTCCGATGACCGCGGACGCCGGCGGGCCCGACATGCACCTCAACGTCGAACGACAGCGCGTCCGTCGCGGCTCTCAGCATCAAGAACCCACAGAACTTCACTTCGCCCTCGATCTGGGGTTGCCCCGTTCTGTGGACGGGTTTGGCAGGGCGGTCAGGCTGTGGTTTCTCGTAGGTTGCTGGACTTTAGTAGTTGAGGCTGGAGTGGTGGCGGTGGGTGTTGTACCAGCCTTCGATCCGCGGCGTCCGACGGAGAGGCGGATTCCGTGCTTGGCGGGCGGTGTGGGCGTATTGCTGTGAGGTGTATTGGCAGCCGCGGTCGGAGTGGAAGATCACTCCGGGTTGGGGGCGGCGTTGGTGGAGGGCGTTGCGCAGGGCTTGATCGGGCAGGTCGGCGTGCAGGTGGTCGGCGGTGGCACAGTCCACGACCCGGCGGGAGGCGAGGTTGAGGACGGTGGCCAGGTAGAGCCAGCCCTCGCCGGTGGGGACGTGGGTGATGTCGCCGCACCAGCATGTCGCTGGTGTTGGTGGCGAAGTCGCGGCTGATCAGGTCAGGCGGGGTTGTGGCGGCGGGGTCGGGGACGGTGGTGCGCCAGCCGCGGGGGTGCGTCCGGTCCGGCCGGCTTGCTGCATCAGCCGGGTGATGCGGTTGCGGGAGTGCCGGTGGCCAGTGAATTCGTCAGCAGCCGGTACTCAGCCGCCAGATCCGCGCACTGGAAAAGGGACAACGCAGGCCAGCCCGCCCAGCACGGGCGGCACCTCGAGCGCGCACTGCCGTCGTCAGTGCCGGGGCAGGAAGCCGCGGCTGACATGCCGGGCCGCCGTCACGAACAACCCCTCCACCATCGACACCATCATCGGCTCCTGACGCCAGCAACATGTTCCGCCAGGGAGGTGATCGGCGAAATCAGCCGTGGTCAGGTCCTGACCTGGTACTCGCGCAGCAGGCCGCGGCTGATGATCGTCTTCTGGATCTCGCTGGTGCCCTCGCCGATGAGCAGGAACGGCGCCTCCCGCATCAGGC
>NZ_JBEXTZ010000100.1:0-29137 GCF_040614195.1 Amycolatopsis sp. NPDC006125 | reverse complement strand
GTAGAGGTCGGTGAAGGTGGTGGTGGCGGTGACGACCTCGTCGGCGGCGGCCAGCGCGGCCGAGGGCGGGAGGAAGGTGTCGGGGTTGCAGGCCGCGGCTAGCACCCCGGTCGCGGCCGCCGCGTCGAGCGGGGCGACGACGATCCCGGCCGCCGCCAGCAGCTCGCTCGCCTCGCCGAGGCGGCGCACCAGCCGTTGCTCGGCCGCCTGCCGCACCCCCACATCCACCGGCTGCTCCGGGCGGCGTCGGTGCAGTACACCGGATGGGGCGGGGTTGGTGTGCAGGGGTTCGCGCACCACCAGCAGCACCTGGCGGCGCAGCAGCTCGGTCTGCGCGGTGAGCTGGGCGAGGTAGTCGGCGTGATCCCGCGCGGCTGTCTCCAGCGCCGGGTGGGGAAGCCCGCCCGCGCGGGCCCGCAGTTGCGCGATCTGGGGTGCGAGGTCGAGCCGTTCGGCGCGGACGAGGATCTGCACCGGCGCGGTCAGGCTGTGCAGGTAGCGGGCGAACGAGGCGACGAGCGCCTCCTGCTCGGCGGGGGTGCGCAGGCTGAAGTTGACGGTGGAGCACACGGCGATGACCGCGAGCCCATCGCTGCCGAGGTCGACGATCCCGGCCTGCGCGCCGCTGTCGGAGACCCCGCTCGCCGGGAGTTCCAGCGGCGCCGGGGACACCGCGTCGCCACGACCACGCTGGGTCTGGTGGGCGGTGAGCCAGGCGGGTGCCCGGCGCACACCTTCCGGGGCGGCGACCCGGTGCCGCGGGGCCAGGTGCTGGCGGATCGCGGCGAGGGCGAGCTTGTCCAGCGGGAGCCCGTCACGCTGCCCGAGCGCCAGCACGGCGACCGCGATCCCGGCCGGCACCGCCACCAGGAGGAACACCGCCAGCGGCAGCACCGCGCGGGTCAGCGAGTACAGGCCATACAGCAGCGCCCCGGCGCCGGCGAGAATCGCCAGCTGCCGCGCGGTCAGCGGACCCAGCACGCGGTCCGGGCGGTCGACGTCGGCCGGGATACGAACTGCATAGGACCCGCTCGTCCGGGTCTCGTGGTAGCTCATTAGACGTCATTTCAGAAGTGGTGGGTCCGGTCCTGTCTTGTTGGCGGGGCTGACAGCATCGGTGTATGCCCGCTCCTCGCGTGACCGCGAAGACGAAGATCTTCGAGCTGGAGATCGTGTTGGCCGAAGTCGAGCCGCAGGTGCGGCGCCGGGTGCAGGTGCCGGGCGAGGTGAGTCTGGCGGTCCTGCATGAGGTGGTGCAGGCAGTGGTGGGCTGGACCAACTCGCATCTGCACGAGTTCGAGATCGACGGCCGCCGCTATGGGATCCCGGACCCGGACTGGGACGATCAGAACGTCACTGACGAGGCCAAGGGGAAGCTGTTCCGTCTGGTCAAGCAGGGGGCCGGTTCAGCTATGTGTACGACTTCGGCGACAACTGGACCCACCAGCTCACCGTGGAGAAGATCGTGTCTGCGGAGGCGGGCGTGCGCTACCCGCGCTGTGTCGCAGGCCAGGGGGCGTGCCCACCGGAGGACGTCGGAGGCCCATGGGGTTACGAGGAGTTCCAGGCCGCGCTGACCGACCCGTCACACCCCGAACACGACGAGCGCCTCGAGTGGGCGGGCGGCCCGTTCGATCCGCACCACTTCGACCTCGCCGAGGCCGACCGCGCTCTGCAGTGGCTGGCTTGGCGACCGCTCACTTCCGTCTCGTAGACCCCGTCACCAGCGCCGTCATGACGACGTTGGTTGGTGTTGGGTGAGGCGCCGGTGGCAGATCAGGGAGCAGGCCAGCAACAACAACGCGGTGATGGTCGACTCGCTGCGGTCGTAACGCAGCGCCAGACGGCGGAAGTCCAGCAGCCAGGACATCGTGCGCTCGACCACCCACCGGACCCGCCCGAGACGGGTCGAGTCCTCGATCCCACGCCGGGCGATCCGCACCCCGATCCCGCGGCGGGCCAGGTAGCGGCGGCACCGCGGGTAGTCGTAGCCCTTGTCGGCATGCAGTTTGCCCGGTCGTCGACGCGGACGAGCCGGGCGTCCTGCGCGCTCACGGATACCGGGGTTGGTGTCCAGCAGCGGTGCGAGCATGCGGCTGTCGTGGGTGTTCGCACCGGTCACCAGGGCGTGCAGCGGCAACCCATTGCGGTCACACAGCACGTGGTACTTGCTGCCCGCCTTACCGCGATCAGTCGGCGACGGCCCGGTCAGCTCACCTCGGCGCTTGGCCCGCACGCTCACGCTGTCGACCGCCGCCCTCGACCAGTCCAGCAGACCCTGTTGAGCGAGCCGATCGAGCACGACGCGGTGCAAACGCGGCCACACCCCGGCGTCCTGCCACTGCCGTAGCCGCCGCCAGCAGGTAACCCCTGATCCACACCCGAGTTCCTGGGGCAGGTCGTTCCAGATGATCCCGCTCTTGAGCACGAACACGATCCCGGCCAGCGCCGCCCGATCCGGGACTCGTGGTCGCCCCGTCCGTCCCCGCCTCGTCCTGCGCGGCTTCGGGAGCAACGGCTCTACCAGCTCCCACAGCTCGTCACTGACCAACCGCTCGACACAAGATCGCCTCGACATCGACAGACATGATCAGCAAGCAGCGGTGATCCACACAGGACCGACACACCGACTTCTGAAACGACGTCTTAGTGGTCACCCATCCCTTTCATCCGTTGTGCGGCCGGGAGCTGCCGGTGCTGTTCGAGCGCCGCACGCGGCGCGGGCTGTGGTTCGTGTGCGAGGTCGACGGCCGGGCGCGGGTGACGCTGCGGCAGGAGTGGACCGATCGAGGTGTCCCGGCCAGTGATCAGCGGCTCGCGGCCGAGGGCCTGACGGCGTTGCGCGAGGTGGCCGACGCGATGCTGGGCCGCCGTTCGGGCACCACCCAGGTGGGTGAATGATGATCTTGGTGGTGTTCACGTTGGATAGCGGCGGCTCGGTCGAGCCGGGAGCGAGGCGGCGGTGTCCGCGGGCTGGCGCGGCGAGGCAGTGATGGCCGTGGCGAACATGGTCGAGTCCTTGCTGCGCAAGGAAAGCCGCGGCGGTGGTCGTGATGAACGGGTCGTCGAAGATCACCACGGAGCACCGGGCGCGCAGCGCGGTGGTGTACGTGCGGCAGTCGACACTGATGCAGGTCCGCGAGCACGCCGAGTCGACCGCCCGCCAGTACGGACTGTCCGCCGTTGCGGTCGAACTCGGCTGGACCGCCGAACAGGTCATCGTCGTCGACGCCGATCTCGGGGTATCGGGCCGGTTCGGGTCGGAGCGCGACGGCTTCCGCGAGCTGATCTCGCGGGTATGTCTGGGCGAGGTCGGCGCGATCTTCGGCCTGGAAGTGTCCCGGCTGGCGCGCTCGTCGGCCGAGTTCGCCCGGCTGCTCGAGCTGGCCAGGTTGACCGACACACTGCTCATCGACGGCGACGGGGTCTACGACCTGGGCGATGTCAACGACCGCTTGTTGTTGGGCCTCAAGGGCAGCATGTCGGAGGCCGAACTGCACCTGCTCGCCGGCCGGTTGCACGGCGCAAAGCTCGCTGCCGCCCACCGCGGCGAGCTGCGGGCCAAGCTGCCGGTCGGGTTCGTCTACGACCTCGACGGGCAGGTCGTGATCGACCCGGATGAGCAGGTCCGCACCGCAGTGAAAGACCTGTTCGCCGAGTTCGCCCGCACCGGCTCGGCGTTTCGGGTGGTCAAGGCGTTCGCCGAGACCGGCAGGCTGTTCCCGCAACGCGCCTACGGTGGCGTCTGGGCCGGGAAGCTGAAGTGGGGCACGCTCGGCCACTACCGCGTGCTGCAAGCACTGAAGAACCCCACCTACGCCGGGGCCTACAGTTACGGCCGCAGCTACGACAAACGTCGTGTGCAGCCGGATGGCAGCGTGCGCTCGGCGCGCCGCACACGCGCCCGTGACGAGTGGACCGTGCTGATCCAGGACCACCACGAGGGCTACATCAGCTGGCAGCAGTTCCTGGACAACGAGGCCAAGCTCGCGGCGAACCAGACCAACGCCGGTGCCCGCCCGCCGCGCGAAGGCGTTGCGCTGTGTCAGGGCATCATCTACTGCGGAGCCTGCGGCGCGCGGATGGGCACTCGCTACGGCCATCGCCACTACGTGTTCTACGTGTGCAGCAGCGCCCGCGACCAGGCGCAGACGTCGCAGTGCCGCTCGGTGGCGGTGTCCACGGTCGATGACGTGGTCGGCCGGTTGCTGCTCGAGGCGGTCACGCCCGAGCAGATCGCTACCGCGTTGGCGGTCGCCGACGAGGTCACCGAACGGCACGTCCGCAGTCACCGGGCCGCCGAACTCGCGGTCGAACGGGCCCGCTACGAAGCTGACCGGGCCGAGCGCGCGTTCGGCCAGGTGGAGCCGGAGAACCGGTTGGTGGCACGGAGTCTGGAAACCCGCTGGGAGACCAAACTCGCAGCGGTGGCCGAAGCCGAGGCGGCGCTGGAGACCGCGCGAGCCGCCAAACCGCCTCTGCCGCCACGCTCGACACTGGAAGCGCTGGCCGCGGACCTGCCACGGCTGTGGGACAACCCGGACACCAGCCCACGCGACCGCAAACGCCTGCTGCGCACCCTGATCGCCGACGTCACCCTGCTGCCCACCGAGGACGCGCGCCAGGTGCGCATCGGGGTGCGCTGGCACACCGGCGCCACCGACGAGATCACCGTCAACCGCAAAGGACCCGGCCGCACCCCGGTCACCGCGCTGGAGATCATCCGCCGGCACGGCGCGACCCGGACCAGCGAGCAACTCGCGGTTCAGCTCAACGCAGCCGGTCTGACCACCGGCAAGGGCAGCCCCTGGGACACCGCAGCCGTCGCTCGCGTCCGCGACATCTACGGCATTCCCGCACCCCGCACCGCCGCAGTCCGCGACGGCGAGGTCAGCATCGCCCAGGCCGCCGCGCAGCTCGGCGTCGCACCGAAAGCGGTCGGCAACTGGATCCGCAAAGGACAGCTGCCCGCCCGTCGAGGCGCAGCCGGACGCTGGTGCATCCCCTGGGACGAGGCAACCCAAGAGCGCTACCGGCAACAGGTCGCGAACTCGTTCCGCGTCAAACGAACCGCCCCAACAACCGCAGGAGGCGCAGTATGAAACGACGGTCGGAACACGCACAGGACTGGTCACGGCGAACACACCTCACTTCCTCTTCCTCGGGGCCCGGCGGCGGGGCAGGTCCAACGGCAACGGCAGCTGCGTGCCCGGCCGTGGCCTCCGCACCGGCGGGCTCTCGCTCGGCGGCGGGGTGGGTTTGGGGTGGCGGCGCACAGCGAGGGGCAGCGGGTACTGACCCGAGGCCAGCGGCCGGTTGCCGGTGTAGGCGTCGGGCTGCGGGCGGCGCGGGGCGCGGGCGGCCGGGTTGATCTGCCCGGACGGGGTGAGCAGGCCGGGCCCGGTCTGCCGCGGCGGCGGGGTTGCGGGTTCGTCGGCCAGGGTGCGGCGAGCGGGTCGTGGTGGTGCGGGGCGCAGGTGGACCGGGAGCATCCCCGCGCTGGGCGCGACCAGCGCGCGGGGCAGCCGCGCGGGCGGCCGTGCGTGGCGGTTGATCCGCCCGTCCGGTGTCAGCAGCCCGGGCTGCGGAATCGGCGAACGAGGGTGGGTGGGGTCGTCGGCGAGCGTGCGGCGCCCGACCCGGTCCGGGTCGTACCGCGTGGTGATCGGCAACCCGAGCTGATCGGCTGGCAGCGCGTGCGGCAGTACGTCCGGAGGCAGTGCCCGCGGGTTGGGCGACACAGCCGCCTCGTCACCGGACCCGCTCGCGGTGAACAGCGACAGCTGCCCGCGACCCGGCCTGCGCTCCGAGCCGCGCGCCGTGGTGGGCACCTCGCTCAGCCGGGGCGAGCGTGGCGCGGGGGAGCGGGTGCGGCGCAGCCGCAGCGGCAGCATGAACTGGCCCGACCGGGTCGCCGGAGGATCCGCCGCAGCGCCCCCACCACCACCTGTCGGTCGCTTGCTTCCCTTCCGGCCGAGGGCGGTGCCGGCGCCGCCGAGCAGGCCCATCGTCTTGTAGGCGATCAGGCCGCGGGCGAGGGAGCCGAGCAGCGAGCGGCGCCCTGTGCGCAGTGGTGCCAGGCACCAGAACGGGATCTTGATGAGCACCCACATCAGCGCCAGGCACAACAGCAGGTTCACCAACCCCGACAGCGTCGGCCCGAACACGGTGAACCCGCCCGGGGCGAAGAACACCCGCAGCGCCACGACCATCGCCAGCGACTGCCCGACCTGGATGGCCAGCACCCCGCCGAAGGCCTTCCACCACGCCTGCGCGATGCCCTCCGTGTGCGGGAGGGCGTGCCACATCAGCGCGATCGGGGCGGCCGCGATCAGCAGCACGGTGAGCATCACCCGCACGATGAAGGTGAGCAGCAGGACCACGACCATCACCGCGAGCGCGAGCCCGATGAAGATCAGCCACAGCCCGCCGCCGTTGAGCGCGCCGAGCACCATGTCGGTCAGCGCCTTGCCCGCCGACTGCGGGCTGACACCCTCGCCCATGACGGCCTGGGCGAGCGCGTTGGCGATCTGGATCGCCTTGGTCGCCACGAACAGCGACAGCGTCCCGGCGAGGAACCCGATCGCGACCCGGGGTGCGATCTCCTTGATGGTGTAGCGGGTCTGCAGGGTCTCGTAGCCCATCACCACGATCCCCGCGACGACCACGATGATGACGTAGACGGCGAGCAGGATCCGCCACGACTCCGTCCACAACTGCCCGACACTCGGCAGCGCCGACGGCTCGGGGGTGGTCAGCAACGTCTTCCCGAGTAGCTCGAGCAACGGGTTGAGTGCGTCGGTCACCACGGTGCGGAAGAAGCCATCGATCGCCTCGGTGACGCAGGCGACCGGGTCGGTGATGCCGCACTCGTCCTCGTCCTCCCCATCCTGCCCGGGCACCGGTGTCGGGCCCGGGCCACCGGGATCGAGCGGGGTCGGCTGCGGAATGCAGTTCGGCCCCTCACACGACGGGGGCGGGGTGGGTGTGGGCGTGCCGGTGCATTCGGGCATCAACGCGCCGGGAAAGCACGACACCGGCGGCGTCGACGGGTCCGGCACCAACGGCGTAGTCGGCACCCCCGAAGGCGGCGGTGGATTGCCGGTCGGCAGCAGGCATGCCGGGTCTGTCGAGCCTGGGGTGCACGACGGGTCGGTCGGCGGGAGCGGCAGCGGCGGCGGTTGCGCAGGAGCGACTGCGACCGCGGTCGCCTGCGGCGTCGAGCTCGCGGTGGCGAACGCGAGTCCGGCCAGCGCCGCCAGCAGCGGCACCAGCACCGCGAACGTGCGCGCCACGCGCCGCCGCGGCGACCGCCAACCGGGCCGGGGCGGTTGCGGCGGCTGGGTGAATGGGGTGGTCATGGCTCACACCCCGCCCACGATGCCCTTGAGGATCTCGACCACGAGCGGGGCGAGCGCGGCCAGCCCGAAACCGATGCCGGCGGCCTTGAACGCCCCCTTGGCCTTCTCCACCTCACCCGGATCACCCGAGGCCATCAGGTAGCGCAAACCACCGATCGTGAGGAACACGATCGCGACCCCGGCGAGGATGCCCATGATCCAGTTGCGGATGTTGTTGAGCACCTCGTCGACCGTCGCCGCGAGCGCGACGACATGCACCGTCTCCGCCCGAGCCACTGAGGAGGTCAGCAACACGGCAGCGGTGAGAATCCCCGCCGTTTGCAGCGCGGCACGGCGAAGACGACGGTGGCTTTGGAGTGGATTCAGTCGCATGAGCGGGCCTCCCGACGGGTGTGCGCGGCCGGGCCCGAGGTGGTGTCGTGGGTGCGGGCTCGGCGGTCTGCGGGCAGGCGGGTCCCGCGTGAGGCAATGCGTGATTGCGGCTCGTTCGGAGACACCTGTGCGCGCACTTTGTTCGCCGCCGCGGTCTTCGTGCGGCTCTCGTTGCGTCGCCGGACGCGGCGAGTTCGGCTCGCCGACGCAGCCGTACCGGTGTGTTGTTCGGCCAGGTAGGCGCGGAGGCGATGCTCGGCGCGGATGCGGCTCTTCTGGACCCTCTTGTAGGGCAGCCCCCGTGCCTGTGCCGCCTCGGCGAGCGGCACCTCACCGATCCGCGTCTCGGAGATCAGCCCGGCCTCCGCGGCAGTGATCACGCCCGCCTTCACCGCGGCGGCCAGGACCAGATCCGGGTGGCCGTCCGGGCGCGGTGGTGGGCCGGAATCGAAACGCAGATCGCCCGTCGGCACCGGGCCGCCGACAGCCTCGTTCAGGGCGCGTCGCCCCTCCCGGTAGGCCGCCCAGTACAGCCGTGCCAGGATCGCCGGCCGGCCCAGATCGACCTCACGCAGCTCGTGCAGAAACCCGGTCAGCACGGCCGCGTTGAGGTCGTGGGTGTCGCCGCTGAACCGGCGTGTCACGATCGCAGCGGCCCGCAGCAACACCGGCAGCGCCAGGCCGACGCACGCCACGGTCCAGGTGCCGCCTTCGGCGCGAGCACGAGCGATCAGACACGCCCACGCCGCGTCGCGCGTCGCCTGGGCGCAGCCGGGCTCGAGCAGCAGGGTGCCCAGTTCGTCCAGCGGCAGCGGACGTGGCGGCAACCCGGCGATATCGCGACCGTCCACGCTGACGGGATTGGGCCCGGTGACCAACCACGCGAAGCTGGCACGGGCCACCGCGAACACGTCCGAGTCAGTGACGAAATCGGGATCGGCGCGCACGTAGTAACCGCGCTCGCGACCCCGATTCCGAGGCGAGGAAGATTTCATCACGGCTCCCTTTGAAGAGCAGCTTTTCGGCAGCTGCCAGGAAGCCACGGCAGGCGCCTCAAAAACGCCACATAACAGCCTCGACGGCGCGACATGAGCGCCTCAGGGGCGCCTCAAAATCCGCCGCGGAGGTCTTGTCGATCTTCCGAACCGTGCGAGAATGGGCGGTTGACCTGCTGTTGGACGGCGCCTCATGTCTCGGCTGTGTGCACAGGTCTCGGTGCGGTACGAAATCTTGGCGGAAATCCCGGATTTGAATTCCGTGTTTGGGCTGGCGCTGTCTCCAAATTGGGTTATCGCCCGTATTGCCTGCAGATAGCACGAACTGAGGAGGCCCCTTATGGCCCAGCGCTCGCAGTCGCCCGACGGTCGTCCCGGCCGTCGAGGTGACTCGACCCACCCGCCGCGCACACGGCGTGGTGGCGACCGCGTTCCCTACCCCGGAGCCCGCATTCGCGACACCGGTCCGTGTGGCCGCGCGACCTCACGCCCGAAGGGCCGGTCGACAGCGTCGCGGTCGCGCGCCGCGGCGCCGATTCCGGCTACGGTCTGGGCGTGCGGACCGGAGCCGATCGACCCGCACGAGCGGTGGCCGGTACCGATCGTCGAGGCCCTCACGACTGCGTTCACCGAACCCGGCGAGTACGTCCTCCTGGTTGCCGTCGACACCGCGTCAACGGCAGCCGCGAGGGAGACCCTGCGCGCGCTGAAGCGCACCGCCGACACGGTCGCGCTCCCACCGCGCGCGGACACCTCCACTGCGCGGTCGCGACCGTTCTGGACGAACCTCGTCACCGACTCCGCCACCCCGAACGGGACCCTCTCGGAGCCGCCCGCGGACTCAGGGCACGAGGGTGCCGGTGCGCCCGAGCGGTCCGCCTCACAGCGCGCGGATCTGGTGCTCGCGTCCCTGCCCGCGCACGCCCCTGAGGAAGTGTCACTGGAGGAGCTGGCACTGCTGGCGGCGGATCGGCTGCGGTGTGGCGGGACCCTCGCGGTCTACACGCACAGCGACTGGACCGAGGGCAGGCTGGTCGATCCGACCGGCCTGATCGTGGCCGCCGCGCAGCACGCCGACCTGCTCTACCTCCAGCACATCGTCACCATGCACACCCCGGCCCGGGACGGCCGGTTGCACGCCGCGCCGATGCCGTCGACGGCCGCCGAGTACGCGCGAGCAAAACACCGGGCGACCGCGCGTGGACTGCCCGCGCCGCACCTGCGCGCAAACGGGGACGTGCTCGTCTTCGCACAACCCCGCGAGTCCGCGGCGGCACCGCCCACCGCTGGGGGCGAGCCCGATGAGGACCGCTCATGACCCCGCGGTCCACACGCACGCGCGACGCCCGGTCAACCGCTTCCCCGCGCACGGAAGGTACCCCACCCATGACTCACTTCGACCGTCCGCACTCCATCCCGTCAGCCTCGCCGGCCGGTGACGACGCGCCGACCGTGCCGATCCCACGCGCGGTCATAGACGCCCTCGACACCCCGCGTGAAGCCCCCGTGCCGGACCCGCGTAAGGACGCGCCGGGCGATTCGACGGACGTCGTCGACGGGCTGCCGCTGTCGGTATGGGTGACAGCGCAAACGTCGCCGGCGGCTCAGCGCAAGGACCGTTACGTCACCGACTCCACTGCCCATCCGGCGAAGATGCTGCCCGCGGTCGCGGCGCACGCGATCCGGCACTACACGCGTCCGGGCGAGCTGGTCTTCGACCCGATGGCGGGGGCCGGCACGACCCTGGTGGAGGCGATCGACGCCGGACGCCGAGCGGTCGGCGTGGAGTACGAATCGCACTGGGTCGACGTCTGCCGAGCCAACCTCGAGCGGGCCCGCGAACGCGGTCACGACCACGACGCCGAGATCGTGCACGGCGATGCCCGCCGCCTCCCGTATCTGCTCCCGGATCGCTACCGGGGGCGCGTGGCGCTGGTGGTCACCTCGCCGCCGTACGGACCGTCCACGCACGGGCAGGTCATCACCGCCGGAGACCCCAGCGGCGACGGCAAGGTGCACAAGTTCCACCACCGCTACGGCAACACCCTCGACCGCGGCAACCTCGCCAACGTCGGCCACCACCGGTTGCTCGCGGGGTTCACCCGCATCCTGGCCGGTTGCGCCGCTGTCCTGCGCCCGGGCGGGCACGTCGCCATCACGGTGCGCCCGTGGCGGGAGCACTCCGAGCTGATCGACCTGCCGTCGCAGATCATCGCCTGCGGCACGGCCGCCGGTCTGATCCCGGTCGAGCGGTGTGTGGCGCTGCTGGCTCGTGTCGCCGAGCGCGACCTCGTCGTCCGGGGAAGCTTCTTCCAGCGCGACTTCATCCGGAAACAGCGCGAGCAGGGCCTGCCACTGCATCTCATCGCGCACGAAGACGTGATCGTGCTCCGCAAGCAGCTCGCGCCCTCCACCATCACGGCGACGGAGACAGGGCATGCCGGGGCCTGACACCTCAGCAGCCGCTGCACCCCCGTGCTCGTCGCCCAGAGGGACCGGCATCGAGCCAACGGTCATGCGCACCGCGGGCTGGGCCGGGATGGGGACCTATCTGGCCGCGATCGCCGGAGCGAACTGGGCCAGCAGCCACGTCGTGGTCGCGGTGGGATCGCTCGTGATCCCGGCTGGCGCGGTCCTGGCCGGTGTGGTGCTCACGGCACGCGACGTCGTGCAGGACATGCTCGATCGGCGGAGGCATGATGGCCTCGCTGATCGTGGCGCCGCCCCGGCTGGTAATGGCCAGTACCACGGCGTTCCTGGTCGCCGAACTCGTCGACTGGAGGCTCTACACCCGGCTTCGTCACCGCGGCCGGTCGGCAGCCATCGCGGTGTCCAACCTCGGTGGACTGGTGGCCGACAGCGTGGTGTTCGTGCCGTGGGCGTTCGGGTCGCTCGCGTTGCTGCCCGGCCAACTCGCGGGCAAGGCCCTCGCCACTGTCACAGCCCTCGCGGTAGCGGCCGCACTGACCGCGCGCCGACGAGGCGGGGTGCTGCCGTGAAGTTCTACCTGGGCACCCATCAGCCCACGTGGCTGCCACGCGACCTGGGGATCCCGCTGCTGGTCTCGCACCGGCGGCTGGCACCCCGGCGCACCCTGCCGCGCGCGACGGGGGAGTGGGCGCTGGACTCCGGCGGCTTCACCGAACTGTCGCTGCACGGCCGGTGGCGCACCGACGCCCGCACCTACGCCGCCGCGGTGCGCCGCTACGCGGAGGAGATCGGCCACCTGGTCTGGGCTGCGCCCCAGGACTGGATGGTCGAGGCGCATGTCCGG
Source organism: Amycolatopsis sp. NPDC006125 (assembly GCF_040614195.1). NCBI lineage: Bacteria > Bacillati > Actinomycetota > Actinomycetes > Pseudonocardiales > Pseudonocardiaceae > Amycolatopsis > Amycolatopsis sp. NPDC006125. The sequence continues at coordinate 17,135 of NZ_JBEXTZ010000100.1, read as the reverse complement.
GCCCGCACGGGCGCGAGCTTGCGTACCCACCAGCGCCGGACCGTGCGCAACTATCTCCAGCTCCGCGACATCGACCCGGAGCTGCCGTTCATCCCGGTCCTGCAGGGCGACTCCGCCGCCGACTACCACTGGTGCGCCGACCTCTACGAGCGGCACGGCGTCGCGTTGTCGAGGCTGCCGTTGGTCGGCGTCCGCAGCGTGTGCCGGCGCCAGCACAGCGCCCACGTCGAGCGCATCATGCGCTCGCTGCACACCCGGGGCCTGCGCCTGCACGGCTTCGGCGTCAAAGTCACCGGCCTGGCCCGCTACGCCGACACGCTGGCCTCCAGCGACTCAGCGGCGTGGAGCTACAGCGGCCGCTACCAGCCCGGCTGCACGCCGAGCCACCGCACCGAGTCCAACTGCCTGCGCTACGCCCTGGACTGGCACACCCGGCTCCGCGACAGCTTGACCATCGCCAGGAACTCCACGCGCGCAGGGGGCGGGCGAACACGACCAAGCTCACCCATGAGGCCGGGGGTTCCGTGCCGGGCGGGCCAGCGAGGGCGAACGCGGATCGCGCGGGAGGAGGCGCACCGTGCCCGCTGATCCGAAGGCGCCGGAGCATGACGAGACCGGCGACGGGTTGCGGTTCGTGGCGACCGACGGCCCGGTGATCGGGTCGTTGTGCACCGGAGTGGGCGGACTGGACCTCGCTGTCGCCGCCGTGCTCGGCGGCCGGATCGCCTGGTGCTCGGAAGTCGACCCGCACGCCTCGGCCGTCCTCGCTGCGCGCCTGCCCGGCGTGCCGAACCTCGGCGATCTCCGCACGATCGACTTCAGCTCGGTCGAGCCGGTCGACGTGCTCACCGCCGGATTCCCCTGTCAGGACATTTCCGCGGCCGGGCGGCGCGCGGGCATCGAGAAAGGCACCCGGAGTGGACTATGGCACACCATCCTGGACGCCGTTCGCGTACTGGGACCCCAGCTCCGTCGTCGTGGAGAACGTTGCCGCCCTCCGCTGGCGCAACGGCGGACTCGACCACGTACTCGCAGGGCTGGCCGAAGCGCGGTATGACGCGGTCTGGCGTTGCGTACGAGCCAGCGACATCGGCGCCGCCCACCGACGCGAGCGTGTGTTCCTGTGTGCCGTCCCCCAGCCGGGCAGGCAGCCGGATGATGCCCACTCCGCAGGCACGCGACGGCGAACCCCGCGGCCCCGTCGACCCCGCACGGCGCCGCGCGGGCGGGCACCAGGTGAACCTCAACGACGCGGTCGACGCCGTGGTGCGGCCGAGCCGGTTGCTCCCGACACCGACGGCGGCGGACTCGCGCTCCGCGGCGCTCAAGACGGTCGTGAAACCAGGGCGACCGGTCCCGGCCGGATGCGTCACACTCACCGACTCCGTGCGCCTGCTGCCGACTCCGACCGCCTCGGACGCGAAGAACTGCACGCACGACACACATCTCGGCGGGAAGTCCCTACCCGACCGGGCTCGCGCCCTGACCGGTCCTCCGCGGGAAACCGAAAAGCGCTGCGCGGCAACGAAATTCCGGGATGGGGGGAGGCTTCGTAACTGTCTCACCGCTGGCGCGTGGGAACCTCCTGCCGACCCCGACCGCGCATGACGGTTCATCCAACGGACTTTCCGCCGCGTCAAGACAAGGCGGGCCATCCCTCTTGGACAGGCTACGCCTTCTCCCGGCTCCGCGCGCGACCGACCTGATGCAGGTTGCCACACGATCGCAGAAAGACAGGTGACCATGGGCGCAAGCGTCTCCCGCAACGCGCGACCTGAACCGCGGCCGGTCGAGTGGGGCGAGTACACCGCCGCCGTACACCGCTGGGAGCTGATACTGCAACGCCGCGCCTCTTGCCCGACACAACCCGGTCGGAATGGCTGTCCCGTGCTGGCCCCGCTGTTCGTGGAGTGGTTGATGGGCTTTCCGTCCGGCTGGGTGACAGCGGGACATCTGGGCCTGCCACGCACCGCGCAACTGCGCGCCCTGGGCAACGGAGTCGTGCCGCAGCAGGCGGCGTATGCGCTCGGTCTGCTACTGGACGACCTGGCCGTTCTGGGCTATCGGGTCAACCGTGAGGTGCCGTCGTGACGGCCGTCGGCGACAACCGCGAACGCGCGGACGCGCGGCTTCTCTACACCCCCGCCCAGGCTGCCGAGAAACTCACCATCCCGGAATCGTGGCTGCGCAAGAAGGCCGGACGCCGCCTGATCCCGTGCACGTTCCTGGGCAAGCACCTCCGGTTCTCCGAAGCCGACCTGCGCCACATCGTGGACCACGGAAGCCGCCCGGCCGGATCGCGCCGGCCCAGGTCCCGTCGCCGTCGTCAGCTCGGCCGCCGATGAGGCGTTTCCACTGCGGACAAAGGCTCTTTGCGCCACCCACTGGCTCTTCGTCCTCATTGGAGCGTCCATGGACGGCGACATACGACGACCCCCACACCACGGGGAAGGAGTTCACCATGCCGTGGGCCGAACCGGTCACCGACGACAACTGGAGAGTGCGTTACCGCCGCGACGGCGGCGGAAAGGGGGCCATCACCGGCTTCCCCGACGCGAAGGCCGCCGAAGACTACATCGCCGACATGGCGACGGACCGCCGGAGAGGGACCTGGATCGACCCCGCCGGAGGGCGCACCTTGGTCGCGGAGTGGGCGCCGGATTGGCTGGATGCGCTGGACATCGACCGCAGGACCGAGGAGAACTACCGCAGCATCGTGCGCACGCACATCCTGCCGCGCTGGGGAACCACGGCCTTGGCCGACGTCACCAACCTCGACAGCCGGCGCTGGGAGAAGGAACTCCGGAGCGGGCTGGCCCAAGCCACCGTGGTCAGCATCATGAAGTGCTTTTCCCTGATGCTCACCGACGCCGCCGACGAGAAGCTCATCGCGGCCAACCCGCTTCAAGCCCGTCGGCGAGGACGGCGAAACGGCCGCCGTCAGCGCAGGCCGCGGCAGATCTGGGCGGAACCGCGCGAGGTGCTGCAAGTCGCCGACCAGGTCGCCGTGAAGTACGGGCCAGGTGGCGCGGTCCTCGTCGTCACCGCGGCGTGGACCGGAGCACGCTGGGGCGAACTGGTCGGTCTCCAACGGCCCAACCTGCGTCTGTTCGACGACGGAACCGGTGTCATCGTCGTCGATCCCGACATCGGGGCGTTGCACGAGACCAACGCCGGCGGTCTGTTCCTCGGCCCGCCCAAGACCGAGGAATCGGCTCGTGCCATCAGCTTGCCACCCTTCCTCGTCTCGCTGCTCCGTGACCACCTGACCACGCACACCCACCCCCACGTCTTCGTGACCCCGCAGGGCCAGCTGCATCGCCGCAGCAACTTCGCCCGCCGCGCGTTCCGCCCGGCCGCCGACGGCAACCTGGACATCCTGAGCCCGGCGGTACGGCTGTATCCGGTCAAACCGGGACTGAAGTTCCACGGCCTGCGGCACAGCCACAAGACCTGGATGATCGACGACGCGGTGCCGGAGATCGCACAAGCACTCCGGCTCGGGCACATCCTGCCCGACAAGGTCCGCGACGCCTACTCCCACGTGGCGGCCGGGGTCGAGCGACGTCTCATCGATGCGCTGCAAGACCACTGGGAGAAGGCGAAAGCCGAAAGCCGTGTGGCGCCCGAGGTGGCCGCTTGGCGCGCGGCCGCGTGATCGACCGGCGCCACCGAGATCCGGATCAGTCACTTTTATACTATCTTGTATAGTAGAATGCGGCATCCGGACTGCCGGCCTTGGAGCGTTCCGCGCGGGAGCGGAAGGAGAACCGGTGTCGATCTTCGGTGCGTACGTGCCGGTTTCCGGCTGGACCGTCCTGGTCATGCTTCTCGGTGGGGCAGTGAGCGTGCTGTTTGCCCCTCGCATAGCCCGCCGCCGCGGTTGGCGGCAGGCTCCTGCCGTCGTGACTGCCTTGCTGCTCACAGCCGTGGCGTCGGTGACCTTGACTCCCGGCGACGAGACGCACGCGAACGGCGTCGAGGCCTGCCTGCCGGACGGGCTGTCGGACCTGGTGAGCGTCGGTCTGCATTCCGGCGGTGGTGTGGCCGGCAACCTGCTCAACGTGGTCCTGATGTTCCCGTTCGCCGGGGCGGTGGTCGTGACCACGGGGCGGATCCTCCCGGGTGTCGTGGTCAGTCTCGCGGTGCCGATGGTCGTCGAGCTCGTGCAGTCCGTGATCCCAGGCCGGTTCTGCAGCGTGTCCGATCTGCTCGCCAATGTGGTCGGCGGCCTCGTCGGTGTCGCTCTGGGCCATGTCCTGCTCCGGCAGTCGGGGCGCGTGCGATGATCGGCTCGGAGGGTGCGCGCCCCTCAGTCGGCATAGCCGACCACGCCGAAGCCTGATCTGAGGTCTACGGCGCCGTCGGCCCTCCTGCGTCGCCACCGATCGCGAACGTGCCCGTCAAGTGAGCGACCATCTCCTTCACTTCGAGCACGAGCTCGAGAACCGGGGTGCGCACGGTGCCCGAGACGAATTCCGACTCACATTTGTCACGCAGGACTGGCCACAGCAGCCTCGCCAGTTCGACCTTGTCCTCCCTGATGCCAAGCCGGCCGAGTGGCACCTTCACGTCATGGTGTTTCACGCGTGCCATTTGGATCTCGGCGCGAACATCCTGCTCCCAGGTCGCAGAACTCACGCGCGGATTTCCCTGACGTTCCGCGAGCCTGGTCACCGCGGGCAGCAGATCATCGTCGGCGAAGTTGGCGAGTTCGTACTTGTCGTCGCCCCAGACCCGGATACGAACCAGAAAATCCAGGTCAGCCTGGCTGATCTCGGCGTCCTGATACCGTACTTCTTCCCGGATGGCCTCCTGCAGATTCCGCCGGACTCTGTCCCGCTGGGCCGGCGTCGCGAAGTGGTTCTCCGGGTCCATCGCGATGAGCAAGGCGGTCGGTGACGCATCGAGGAGCCAGCGGTCTCCCAGCTTCCGGCCTACTCGGGGGGTCGCGCCGTAACGCGCGATGAGGTGTGCGTTGATCTTCGAGCTCTTGGCATGTTGGACCCGGACGTCCTGGTGGCTTGCGACACCGAACTCGGCGAGCAGCCGGGGGACGTGATATCGCTCGGTCTCACCTTCGAGCAGGAGGATGACCTTCGGATGCGGCGACAGTCCCAGCTCGGCCAGCGCTCGCTCAAGGGTCTGCGCCTCCTCGAAGCGTGGCGTGAGCCGGTCATGTTGGGGCGCGTGCCAGGACGCGCCTGTGAGGTCGGGTAGTGGCTCGACGACGCCTGCGGTAGCGAGCTCTTCGTGGGCCCGCAGGAGCACTTCGGCAGCGGTCCTGCGCCACATCGCGTCGAGTGGGTCACCGCGAAGCCTTGACCAACCCCGGTAACTCGCGTGACGCACCAGCGGCAGCCACTTGGCCAGCGGATCGTTCTGCGTCTGCATGAGCAGAAAGTCCGCCTCGGGCGCGAGGTCCGCCGGGTCGAAGCCCGCGGTACGAAGAAGCCCGGGGACGTCGGCGTCCGCGCGGTACACGCGGAGCCCTTTTTCGTCGACCCCGGCGGGGAGGTTGAGCCGACCCAGCACGCCCGGCAAGTAGGGGGTCGCCAGCGCGGCGAGGGCGAGCGTCATCCGCCGTTGCTGTGCGAGGCGTTGGCGCACGCCGGGAGGGACCTGCCGGCCCGACCGCACGAACTGGTAGTCGCTGACGGCGTCCCCGACGTGCAACGACTGCCAAGACGAGTACACGAACCCGTTCCACCACCCGCTGGACTGCTCGTCCGCCGGCCGCTTGAACGGCCGGGCTGCTGAACAGTCTTCCGCGCCATCGCGAAGGCGTCCATCAGCGGCCGCTTCGAAAGTCCACCTCGTGACGTTGATGTTCATGCTGGGGGACACCACGGGAATGCGGAGCTCCTCGATGGCGTCGTCGGCGACATGATAAAGCGGTTGCAGGAGCCGGTGGTGGTGAAAATCCTGCAGATCATCGAGGGTCAGGATGTGGCCGCGCTCTCGAGCCGCACGAAGAAACTCACCCGTCGTGAGCAGTCGATCCTGCGTGAAAACGTACGGGGTCGTGAGGAGTGGAAGAGTGCTCGCGGGTGAAGGGCAGCCGTTGTCATCCTCCGCTTCGGATGCCACGTGCACATCCTATCAACGGGAACGCCCTGTTCGTTGCGGCCCGGTTCGGTGCGGGGTGTCGGAAAGCCACCCCGCACCTCACCGTTCTACGGGCGGTTCTCCACGGCCTGTGCTCGCTCGGCTGCGCCGAAACCAACGCGTGTATGCGAGCCATCGCAAAATGGTTTGCGGGCCGAATGCCCACAGCGGCACAGGATCTGTGTCCGGCCTGGGCCGAGCTCGTACTCGTTGTTCTCGTGGTCGACGATGCGCACCGGCCCCTTGACCTGGTATGGACCGTTGTCCACCGTCTTGATGACGACGGGAGGCGTGGGTGCTTGCTCGGTCATGGGTAACGTCGCCGCCGTCGTCAGCCGACCACCGAGTAACCGATGTCGGCGATCGTCTTGCGGATGGCCTCGCTGTCGATCGGCTCGTCGCTGATGACGGTCAGTTCGCCGGTGGCGATGTCGACGTCCACGTCCGACACGCCGTCCACGGCCGTCACCGCGTTGGTGACCTTGTTGACGCAGCCGGAGCAGGTCATGCCCTGGACGGTGTAGACGCTTGTGCTCATCGGTTGTCCTCTCAGATCAGCTGTCTCGCGGTCGTTCACCCGCGCTCATCTCGACTATACGACCTACCCCCAAGGGGTATCAACCGCAGCCGTCACTGGTCTTGGCTCGGGGCGCGATCAGTGGTGGTACGCGTGAGCGACCGCGTGCCCCTTGCCCCGGCCGATCAGCCACTTGTTGACCGGCATGGTCACCAGGAAGGCGACCAGGAAGGCGAAGGCCAGTGCGCCCCAGAACAGGGCACTGTTCAGGCCTGCGTCCATGGCACCCGGAACGACGACCATCACCGCGTTGTCGATGATCTCCATCACGGTGATCGACACGGTGTCCGCTGCGAGAGCGACCTTGAGTGCCTGCTTGAATCCGACGCCGGCACGGAGAACACCGCGCATGCTGAGCGCGTAGCCGAAGAAGAAGGCCAGTGCCACGGCGAGGATGATCGTCGGCACGGCGTGCCAGCCCAGCGCGGTGCCGATCACCATGCCGAGGATCTCACCGATGGCGCAACCGGTGAGGCAGTGCAGTGTCGCGGAGGCCGCCATGCCCCAGGTGGCTTGGTGGTGACCGGCGTGATGCTCGTCACCGTGGTCGGCATGGCCGGCGTGACGTGCGTGCTGATCGCCGTGTCCGTGGCGCTCATGGTGGTCGTGATGCGACCCGTGCTCCATGGAGGTGTGGTCATGCTGCTGCGCTTCGGGCACTTCCAGGCCTTTCTGTCGGTTTTGTGTAGTTCTTATACGGGGTACCCGTACCGCGCAACCGGGTTTCGGCGCGGCCTGATCCCTTGATCGAGCTGGCCGCTCGGCGACCCGGAGTCAGGCCCTTGCGCTAGATACGGGTGGGGGGTATAAATGACCGCGCCAGGAGCTTAACGACCTACCCGTAAGGGGTATGCTTGAAGTGCTGACTGACTGGCATCGGAGATAGGGAGAGTTCACATGCGCGGCTACGCCGGGGACAAGGACAACCTGCTCAAGCGGCTGCGCCGCGTCGAGGGTCAGGTGCGCGGACTGCAGCGGATGGTCGAATCCGACGAGTACTGCATCGACATCCTGACTCAGATCTCGGCGGCGACCAAGGCGTTGCAGTCGGTGTCCCTCGGCCTGATGGACGAGCACCTCAAGCACTGCGTGGCCGAGGCGATCGCCGAGGGCGGCGACAAGGCCGACGAGAAGGTCCGCGAGGCCAGCGAGGCGATCGCCCGCCTGGTGCGTTCCTGAGCAACGACAACGATCAACAGGAGGAGAACTGATGTCCGAGGCTGTGTACACCGTTCGCGGAATGACCTGCGACCACTGCGTCCGGGCGGTGACCGAGGAGGTCAGCAAGATCGACGGGGTGACCGGCGTCGAGGTGGACCTGCCCACCGGCAAGGTCACCGTCGCCAGCAGTCAGGACCTCAACGTCGACGACGTGCGCGCCGCGGTCGACGAGGCCGGGTACGAGCTCACCGCCTGAGCGGCGCGAGCCCGAGCAAAGGATTGCCATGAACACTGCAGCGAAGCTCTCCGCCTACGGTGCGGCGCTCGTCCTGGTCGCCGGTGGCGCCTGGGCGACCGGCACCGCTGTCGGTCCCTTCGCCGGTCAGACCGCCTCCGGTGCGGCGACCGGAACACCCGGTGGCGAGGACGCCGGGCACGGGGACGCTCACAGCGGCACCGTCGCGGAGACCGCGCAAACCGACCAGCCCGGCGGGCTGGCGTCGTCCAGGGGCGGTTACACCCTCACGCCCACCACGACCACGCTCGCCCAGGGACCGAACCAGACCTTCTCCTTCACGATCACGGGGCGGGACGGAGCGCCGGTGACCGCCTACGACGTGGAACACGAGAAGCGCATGCACCTGATCGTCGTGCGCCGGGACACCTCCGGCTTCCAGCACGTGCACCCCGAGCTGGGCGCCGACGGCACCTGGACCGTGCCGCTCGACCTGCCCGCCGGAGGCAGCTACCGGGCCTACGCCGATTTCAAGCCCACCGCCGCCGAGGCGACGACGCTCGGAGTCGATCTCGCGGTCCCCGGTGATTTCCGGCCGGTGGCCTACCAGCCGGCCCGCGAGGCGGTTGTCGACGGCTACCAGGTTCGTCTCGATGGCGACCTGGTCCCGGGACGATCGTCGAAGGTGACGCTGACCGTCAGCAAGGACGGACTGTCGGTCACCGACCTGCAGCCCTACCTCGGCGCCTATGGGCACCTGGTGGCCCTGCGCGGTGGTGACCTGGCATACCTGCACGTGCACCCGGAAGGCACGCCGGGTGACGGGAAGACGGCGTCCGGGCCGTCCGTGACGTTCTTCGCCGAGGTGCCCTCGGCCGGGACCTACCGGCTGTTCCTGGACTTCCAGCACGGCGGCACCGTCCGCACAGCGGAGTTCACCGTCCCCACTGCGGGGACCCCCGCCCCGATCCAGCCCCAGGCCCCCGCCGCCGGCGAGGGCCACGGCGGTCACTGACCGAGGAAGGAGACCGTGATGACCTCGACCACCCAACCTCGGTCCGCCGCCGGCGGCGAAGTCGAACTGGCCATCGGCGGGATGACCTGCGCCTCCTGCGCGATGCGCATCGAGAAGAAGCTGAACAAGCTCGACGGCGTCACTGCGACGGTGAACTACGCGACGGAGAAGGCGAAGGTCACCTTCAGCGAGGGCGTCGAGCCTGAGCAGCTCATCGCGCAGGTGGAGGCCGCGGGCTACACCGCCGAACTGCCCAAGCCCCAGCGTGCCGAGGACTCCGGCGACGACACCGCGGAGCCGGAAGATCCCACCCGGTCGTTGCGGCAGCGGCTGATCGGCTCGGTCGTGTTGTCCGTGCCGGTGATCGCGCTGGCGATGATCCCGGCGCTGCAGTTCACGTACTGGCAGTGGATCTCGCTGACGCTGGCGGCGCCCGTCGTGCTGTGGGCGGCGTGGCCGTTCCACAAGGCGGCCTGGGCGAACCTGCGTCACGGCGCGGCCACCATGGACACGCTGATCTCGATCGGAACACTGGCGGCGTTCCTGTGGTCGCTGTACGCATTGCTGTTCGGCACCGCCGGAACTCCCGGCATGACTCACCCGTTCGAGCTGACCATCCAGCGGATGAGCGGCGACGGCAACATCTACCTCGAGGTCGCCGCGGGGGTGACCACGTTCATCCTCGCCGGACGGTACTTCGAGGCCCGGTCCAAGCGGCGGGCCGGTGCGGCGCTGCGCGCACTGCTGGAGCTCGGTGCGAAGGACGTCGCGGTGCTGCGGGACGGCAAGGAGACCCGGATCCCGGTCGACCAGCTCGCTGTCGGGGACCGGTTCGTGGTGCGGCCGGGCGAGAAGATCGCCACCGACGGCGTGATCGAGGACGGCAACTCGGCGGTCGACGCGAGCATGCTGACCGGCGAATCGGTGCCGGTCGAGGTCGGGCCCGGTGACGCCGTGGTCGGCGCGACGGTCAACGCCGGTGGCCGGCTGGTCGTGCGGGCCACGCGCGTCGGGTCGGATACTCAGCTGGCCCAGATGGCCAAGCTTGTGGAGGACGCGCAGACCGGCAAGGCGCAAGTGCAGCGGCTGGCCGACCGGGTGTCGGCGGTGTTCGTGCCGATCGTGATCGCGCTGGCCGTCGGCTCCCTCGCCTTCTGGCTCGGTGCTGGTGGTTCGGTCGCGGCCGCGTTCACCGCGGGTGTGGCGGTGCTGATCATCGCCTGCCCGTGTGCGCTCGGCCTGGCCACGCCGACCGCGTTGCTCGTCGGCACCGGCCGGGGCGCCCAAATGGGCATCCTGATCAAGGGACCGGAAGTACTGGAGTCCACCCGCCGGATCGACACCGTGGTGCTGGACAAGACCGGCACCGTCACCAGCGGCCGGATGTCCCTCGTGGGTATCCACGTCGCGGACGGCGTCGACGCCGACGAGGCGTTGCGGCTGGCCGGCGCGCTTGAGCACGCCTCGGAGCACCCCATCGCGAAGGCGATCGCCCAGGCTGCCCAGGACAAGCTCGGCACGCTGCCCGAGGTCGAGGGCTTCACCAACGTCGAAGGTCTCGGCGTGCAGGGCGTCGTCGAGGGCAAAGCGGTGCTGGCCGGGCGGACGGCTCTGCTGGCCGACTGGAGCCAGCACCTGCCGGACGAGCTGGCCGAGCTCAAGGCGGCCGCCGAAGCCGAGGGCAAGACCGCGGTGGCGGTCGGCTGGGACGGCCGGGCCCGCGCCGTGCTGGTGGTGGCCGACACCGTCAAGCCGACCTCGGCCGAGGCGATCTCCCAGCTGCGGGCGCTCGGCCTGACCCCGGTGCTGCTCACCGGTGACAACGAGGCGGTGGCCAAGGCCGTGGCCGCCGAGGTGGGCATTGACGAGGTCATCGCCGAGGTCCTGCCCGCCGACAAGGTCGACGTGGTCAAGCGGCTGCAGGGTGAGGGCAAGGTCGTCGCCATGGTCGGCGACGGCGTCAACGACGCGGCCGCGCTCGCCCAGGCCGACCTCGGCCTGGCGATGGGCACCGGCACGGATGTCGCCATCGAGGCCAGCGACCTGACGCTGGTGCGGGGCGACCTGCGTGCCGCGGCGGACGCGATCCGGTTGTCGCGGCGCACGCTGGGCACGATCAAGGGCAACCTGTTCTGGGCGTTCGGTTACAACGTCGCGGCCCTGCCGCTCGCCGCGGCCGGCCTGCTCAACCCGATGATCGCGGGTGCGGCCATGGCGTTCAGCTCGGTGTTCGTGGTGTCGAACAGCTTGCGCCTCCGCCGTTTCCGCAGCCTCAGCGGAACCGACGCCAAGGAGACCCAGCGGGTCGCCTGACGGGTTGGAACTGACGGAAGGGCGCCGCTACCACGTCGGTAGCGGCGCCCTTCACCGTTGTTGCGGAGTCAGCCCGGGTAGACGAAGCGCCTGCGGATGAGGTGGGTGTCGTCGGTCAGGGTTTCTTCGCTGATCCTGCCCTGCGCGTCGAGCGTGAGGGCGACGGTGGTGAAGGCGGCCGGGTAGCCCAGAGCGAGCCGGGTCGGCTGGCCGTCCTGCGAAAGGCGGGTCACGATCGGCGCGACCCCGGCGGCGTAAGGCTCCTGGGTGACGAAGAAGTCGCCGGACACGTCCAGTCGCTGGGGCTCGGGAAGCGGTCCGGTGGTGTCACTGGTCACGGTCTCGTAAACGCTGACACGGTCCGTGTCGCGCATGGCCTGAACAGTGCGCACGAGATCGGCGTCCCCCGGAACGGCCGGCCACGGCACGAGGAGGCTGACCGTCCCACCCCGCCACGTGTCCGCCTCCGCCCGGAGGCTGAGGACGTTGTCGCCCTCCTGCCACTCCACACCGGAGACGAAGCACCCGTCTCCGCATCCCCGGAACTCCAACGGCCGGCTGTGCCGCGGCGAAGCCGTGACGTGTCCGGCCACGGCAAAGCGCTGGACTGTCCGCGGGTCGTAGTAGTCGTCCCTGCGAGGGGCGGTCAGCCGCACCACCAGCTGTCCCTCGCTGGCGAATGCCGTCACGCCGACCTGGCCCGCGAGGGTGCTCAGCGGTACCACGGTCCCACCCGGTGCCGGCGGTGCGGCTTGCCGGTCGGTGGCGGGCGCTGTCGACACGAGGACCGCGCTGAGTCCGAGTGCTCCGACCAGCACGATGGCCTCGACCCGGGTCAGGATGCGAACCCGGTCGAGGGGCGCCTGCCGGCGCACGACGAGACGCGCGGACAGGGCCAGGCCGGCCGCGATCGCGACGAGCGCGAGCTTGATCAGCAGGACCTTGCCGTACGAGGTGGTCAGCAGCGCGGACACCGGCACCAACAGCAACCTGGACACGATTCCGGTCGCCACGACCCCCGCGAACACCCAGGCCGCGAGGCGAACATAGCCGGACAGCACCCACCACCTCACCGCTGGACGCTCCCGGCGCCACACGAGGGCGGCGCGGGCGACGTGCACCAGGGCGCCCACCCAGACGGCCACCGCGGCGAGGTGTATCCCAGTGAGCAGCGCACCCCAGCCCGGCGCGTTCACGTTCGCGTGCGAGCGCCACCCCTCGGCGGCCACCACGACCACCAACGGAACGACCGCAAGGAGCCGTCTGCGGCGAGACCGGCCGAAGGCGAGACCCGATGCGACGATCAGACCGAGGATCTCCGAAACCAGGAGTGGCCCGACCCGGCCCTGCCAGAGCGCCGCGGGCGAACCGGCGTCCGAAACGAGCAGGATCGCCAGCCCAGCCGCTCCGGCGGAACCGACGAGCGCACCGTGCGGCACCCACGAGCGCAAGCCAGGAAGCCGGCTGTTCTCGGCGAGTGCCGAGCCGGTGAGACGCTCGCCGACCACACCACCCAAGGCGAGGGCGAGGCCTGCGAACAACACCCACCGCAGAGCGGCCTCGCCCCAGGCCGTCGACTGACTCCCACTCGTGCCGGCCGCAACGACCGCGGTGCCGACGGCGAAGCGGAACTCGTCCCCGACCTGGTCGCCATCGGAGCCGGTGAACTGCCAGCGCACGCGGTAGGTGCCCGCGGGCAGAGTGCCGACCGTTGTCGTCACCGCGTCGAGGGGAAGCGATCGTCCCTCGCTGTCGATCAGAGTCAGGGCGCTCGGCCCCGCCGTACGGCTTCGTTGAACACGAGCGTGATCACCGGCGGTGACTCGGGTACCGCGCTGCCCGGCGCGGGGTCGGTGAACAGGATCGTGGGATGGGCGCTGGCCGGCGCCACACCGGCGAGCAGTGCGCCGGTCAGGAGCAGCAGGAGGACGGCAGCCCGGCGCAGCGCGGGGCTTCGGCGGTTCTCAGGGATCATGCGCGGCGCGGTGTCACCGCCCAACACGTCCTCCTGCTCGCCGAAGTCCCGACCTACTATCCCTCTGCGTAGATAGCAGGGTGCCGGGAGTCAACGACGGGTGCGGGCTCGTCCGACGATGTGCGCGTGCCGGGGGACCAGCCGCAACGGGGCGTAGAAGACCCGGTCGGCCTGCTCGATCTCGAAGCCGGCACGCCGGATCGACTCCGCGGTGTCCCGGTTGAGATGACATCCGCCGCCGGCCCGCGACCACACCGGTGTGACGAGGTCCTGCAACCGCCCGAGCACCGGGTTGGCCGACCGCACGTGCTCGAAGAACCGCAGTTCGCCGCCGGGCCGGAGCACGCGCCGGATTTCGGCGAGCGCTCCGGGAACGTCGGCGACCGAGCACAACACCAGCGACGCCACCGCGGCATCGAACGTGCTGTCCTCGGCCGGCAGGGCGCCGGCGTGCCCGGCCACCACCCGCACCGGTACCGGGGCTGTCGCGGCGGCCTGTTCGGCGAGCGCACGCAACCGGTGCTCCGGCTCCACTGCCACTACCTCGGACACGGTGTCCGGGTAGTGACCGAAGTTCAGTCCGTTGCCTGCACCTACCTCGACCACCCGGCCGGTGAGCCCCGACAACGTCTTCTTCCGGTATTCGTCGGTGCCACGTCGCTCGGCCTCGGCACTGATCCGCTCGTACATCCGCGCGAACCGCGGGTGCTGGAACCGCGACAGATCCGCCATCGACGTTCGTCCTCCTCACGCGTCCGTCCGCAGCCGGCGAAGTGTCCCTCGTCACGTACTAACCTACGCAGTAGATGCGGATGTGTCGATCAGTCTCCGGGATGCAGGCGAGCGGATTCCTGCGTGACGAGCCAGCGCCCGTCGGGCTGGCGTTGGAGCACGACGTAACTCGTCTGGGTGTTCCGAGCATCGCCCGTGATCGCCGACCACGTCGCCTGGTAGGCGACCGTCTGGCCGGTCTCGTCGGAGAACGCGGCCTCCAGCCGGTCCACCACGGCGGTGGTGGCCTGCCCGGCTGGTGGGGCGGTGACGACGACGAGGCCACGCGGGTTGGCCGGGTTGGTCGGCGCGAGGTACGGGAGGACCCGCCGGTTCGTGCGGTCGCGGTCGGTGTCGGTCAACGAATGCGCCGCGACCAGGTAGGCGCGAGCGACCTCCTCCGGCCGGGCGAAATCCAGGCCCGGCGGGATGGCGGCACGTGACTCTCCGGGTAGCTGGGGTGCCCCGGACGCGGCGCGCCGCGCGTCCGGCCCGATCGGTGCGGTCGGTGTCGTGGAACCGGTCGGCGGGAGCTCGCTCTCGCTGGGCGATTCGGCGTTCGAGCCGACCAGCCACAGGAGGCCGAAGCCGGCGGCGACTGCCGCCGCCGTGAGGATGCGTCGTGCGTCCCACATGGTTCGCCTCACTCATTCGGTGAAGCTGACGTGGATGTGGTCGTAGTGACCACCCGTCGGATCGGCCGTGTTGTACACGCCGCCCCCGGTGTAGCGCTCACCCCAGCCTCCTTGGTCTCCGGTCGTGGGGTCCCAGTACCTGCCTTGCCAGATCACGTACTTGACGCGCAGCGCCCCGGCATTGGCTCGCAGCCAAGCAGCCATGCGCCACCCGGCGGCGAGCGGTTCACCTCGGGGAAAGATCCCTGCCCGATCGGGGAACACGTCGCAGGCGCGACCCGAGGGATGGTCGCTCGTCGGGTTCCACGGCCGCTGCGCCCAGCAGCCCGCCGAGCGGACCTGCGGGCCGAAGGCCTTCTTCAGCTCCTGATAGGCATGGGCCGTGGCGGCGGTGACACAGCCCCTAGCGCTCGTGGGGTCGGGGAAGGTGCAGCCCGCCGGGCCGCCGGTGAACGACACTGCAGCGGGTAGTGCTCCGACCTCGATTCCGGCCGGCACGGCACCTGGCGGGCCGGACCCGGTCGGCGCCGCGGTCCACCGGCGTTCGTAGTTGTGGATGTTGTCCAGGTAGCGACGGATCAGCGATGCACACCGCTGGTCGCATCCGGCTTCGCCGGCCTCGGGAATCCCGCTGCGGCTGTTCACGACGCGGCTGCAGCCCGCGATGTGGCAGACGCTCATCGCGTCCATCGGGTCGATCGGTTTGCCGGCCTGGCGCAGGTGCAGCGTCATCGCCCGGAGGTTGCCGCACAGGAAATTGACACCCAGCGCCAGGTGGACGCTCGGATCGTAGATGTCGGATCCGGACGGAGGCGGCGTGCCGGCCCAGGCCTGACCGCCGAGACTGATCCAATTCGCTTCGTTGATCTGCAGCAGGCCGGCTGCGCCCCCATTGACGTCCTCGCTCCACGCCTCCGGATTCCACCCGGATTCGGCCGCGACCTCCGCCAGCACGCGCAGCACGCTGAGCTCGGCACACTGCTGGTCGACCACCGTGGCGACGAACGGCAACATGTCCTTGGCCAGGGGTGGCAGCATCGCGGTCGCCACCCCTGCCCTCGTGGGTGAGGGGGTGACTGGGGTCGGGCGAGCAGCCGTCATGACCGCGACGAACACCACGGGGGCAACCAGAACGGGAATACCGAGCAGGCACAGCACGAGCGCGATGTGCCGTGGACGCATCCACACTCCCGTCCGGATCCGGGTCGCTACTGAAGGCGACCAGCCGTTGGGATACTAGCCTCAATAGTAGACAAATCGGGAGGTTCGCCATCCGATCGGCGCAGTGAGACCCGGGGCGGTTGTTCTCTCTCACGATCAAGCGGCACGTGCTCGCGCGCACGCGGCCCGGCGGATCTGCTGCTGGTCCGCCGGGCCGCCCCGTTTCCATGCGCAGCGTCGATGACGCTGACGCGATACTACTATCAGTCCTAGTGGGTCGTCATCGTGGTGAGAGGAGAGATCGTTCGCCCTGCATGGATGGGCGAGCCGAGGATTCTCCCCAGCTCGCCCAACGGTGGAATCTTCAGGGTGTGCGACGGACAGCCGTCGGGGGTCAGAGGCTCGTCACCTCCTGCTTCGGCGCGGTCCGGGCGGTGCGGATCGTGGCCAGTGCGAGGAATCCGCCGAGGACGGCGAGTGTGGCGGCGCCCAGGAAGGCGGCGGAGAAGCCGTCGGTGAGGGCGGTCGGGTTGCCGAGTTCGCCGGCGCCGGAGGAGAGGGCGACCGCGGTCATCGCGGCCAGGCCGAGCGCCGAGCCGATCTGGTAGGCGGTGTTGACGATCCCGGAGGCGAGCCCGCCTTCCTCCGGCTTCGCGCTGGAGATCGCCATGCCCAGCGACGGGATGAACGCCAGTGCCTGGCCGAGGGCGGCCACCAGGGACGCGGGCAGCACGTCGATCACGAAGGATCCGGTCGGCCGTGCGAAGGACAGCCACACCAGGCCCGCGGCCAGTGCCCACAGTCCGGCCACGATCAGGCTCTTCGAGCCGAAGCGGGCGATCAGGCGCGGCGCCACGCCGACCATCAGGATCACGATCAGCAGCGTCATCGGCAGCAGCGCCGCGCCGCTGGCGAACGCGCCGTAGCCCAGGACCTGCTGCAGGTACAGGTTGAGGAAGTACCACATCGGGATCCACGCGGCGCCCAGCAGCAGCTGGGCCAGGTTCGCCGCGCCCAGGTTCGGCGTGCGGAAGATGCCCAGGCGCACCAGCGGAACCCGGCGGGACCGCTGGATCACCAGGAAGACCACCAGCAGCACGACCCCGCCGGCCAGCGCGCCGAGCGTCGCCGCCGATCCCCAGCCCTGCTCGGGAGCGCGCACGATGGCGAACACGGTGAGCGCG
>NZ_JBEXTZ010000099.1:0-29557 GCF_040614195.1 Amycolatopsis sp. NPDC006125 | reverse complement strand
CCGCGCGCTGCGGGCAGCCGCGCGCCGCGTGCTGTCAGCGCCCTGGGGGCGGCTCCGCGCGCCCTGCGGACTGCCAGTGTCCCGAGGCTGCCCGCGGGGCGCGGTTCGGGCCCGCGTGGCTCCCCGCCGACCTACCCCCAGCGTTGGGGTTGATCGGGCGCCCAGGCTGGGCGCGATGCGGGCCCGCTCAGGCTGCGCGATCCGGCACCCGCTGAGGCTGGGCGCGATGCGGGCCGCTCAGGCTGCGCGCGATCCGGCACCCGCTCAGGCTGGGCGTGATGCGGGCGCCCACTCACGCTGGGCGTGATGCGGGCGCCCGCTCAGGCTGGGCGTGGCCGCAGGTCCCGCTGGCTGCGTTCGTCCGTCACCACCTCGCCGGAGCGTGCGAAGCGCACCGACGCCCACCACGAACCGTCGGCGCGCGGGTGTTTCTCCCAGGTCAGCGTTCCCGGCACCCACTGCCCGGAGTCCCGCACGAGACAGGGCTTCCCGGGCGGATTCACCTTTCCGCGCTCCCGTAGCCACCGATCGGTGCAGCAGTGCAGGCAGGGCTGGAGCTTCTCCGGGCCCAGGTCCGCCCAGCGGACCGGCACCACGTCACCGGTCTCGCCGCCCCTGCGGCGCACGTGCTCCTGCCCCTTGCGCATCCACTCGCACCGGTCGTCGTTGTGGTACGCCGACCCGCCCGTGGTGCGGCAGCACCCCCGCCGGCGGCGGCTTGCGGTACGCGCACTTGGCCCCGCCGGCGGGATCGCCGTCCATCGCGGCCAAGTTAGCGGCCACCACCGACAGTTTCAGCGGCCCTCGAACCGGGGCGTGCGCTTCTCCGTGAACGCGCGCGGCCCCTCCTTCGCGTCGGCGGACTGGAAGACCTTCAGCCCGTACTGCGCCTCGATCTTGAAGGCCTCCTCCTCGGGCATCCCCTCGGTGTCGCGGATCGTGCGCAGGATCGCCTGCACCGCGAGCGGCCCGTTGGCGGCGATCATGTCCGCCAGTTCCAGCGCCCGCTCCAGCGCGGTCCCGTCCGGCACCACGCTGCCGATCAGCCCGATCTCCTTCGCCTCCGCGGCGGTCAGGTGCCGCCCGGTCAGCAGGATCTCCGCCGCCAGCGTGTACGGGATCTGCCGCGGCAGCCGCACCGCCGAGCCGCCCATCGGGAACAGGCCCCACCGCGCCTCGGACACGCCGAACCGCGCGCTCTCCCCGGCCACGCGGATGTCCGTGGCCTGCAGGATCTCCGTGCCGCCCGCGATCGCCGGGCCCTCCACGGCCGCGATCAGCGGTTTCGTCAACCGCCGCCCCTTCAACAGGCCCTCGATGCGGCCCGGGTCGAACGTGCCCTTCTCGTAGGAGTCCGCGGGGGAGTTGCGGTTCATCGACTTCAGATCCGCCCCGGCGCAGAACGCGCCACCCGCGCCGGTGAGCACACAGCACCGGATCTCCGGATCGTTGTCCACCCGGTCCCAGGCCTCGACCAGGATCGCCATCATCTCGCCGCTGATCGCGTTGCGGACCTCCGGCCGGTTCATCGTCACCACGAGCGTGTGCGCGCGTTGTTCAACCAGAGCGTGCGGCTGCGTCATGAGTACCTCTCCATCCGGCGCCATTGCCCAAAACGATAACATGTTCTACTTTGGCTGGGTGGCATACAACATCGCGGATCTGCTCGAGCACGCCGTCGACGCCGTGCCGGATCGCCCCGCGGTCATCTGCGGACAGCGGCACGTCACCTACGCACAGCTGGAGGACAGGGCCAACCGGCTGGCGCACCACCTCGCCGCGCAGGGGGTCGGTCCCGGCTCCCACATCGGCGTCTATTCCCGCAACTCCGTGGAGACGATCGAGGCGATGTTCGCCGCGTACAAGTTGCGCGCCATCGCGGTCAACGTCAACTACCGCTACGTCGAAGCCGAGCTCGAATACCTCTTCGACAACGCCGACCTGGTCGCGCTCGTGCACGAGCGCAAGTACGCGGACAAGGTCGCCGCGGTCCTCCCGAAGGCCCCGAAACTGAAACACGTACTAGTGGTCGAGGACGGTAGCGGCGCGGACTTCTCCGGCTACGGGGGCGCCGAGTACGAGCCGGCCCTCGCCGCGCAGTCGCCGGACCGCGACTTCGGCGAGCGCAGCCCGGACGACATCTACATCGTCTACACCGGCGGCACCACCGGGTACCCGAAGGGCGTCATGTGGCGCCACGAAGACGTGTGGCGGGCGCTCGGCGGCGGCATCGACTTCGTCACCGGCGAGTACGTTCCGGACGAGTGGACGATGGCCGAGCGGGGCAAGCAGGGCGCGATGGTCCGGCTGCCCGCCGCGCCGCTCATCCACGGCGCCGCCCAGTGGGCCGCCTTCGGCGCGATGTTCGGCGGCGGCACCGTCGTGTTCGTGCCGCAGTTCGACCCGCACGAGATCTGGCGCGAGATCGAGAAGCACAAGGTGCACGTCCTGACGATCGTCGGCGACGCGATGGCCCGCCCGCTGCTCGACGCCTACCGCGAGGGCGGTTACGACGCCTCGTCGCTCGTCGCCGTGTCCAGCCACGCCGCGCTGTTCTCCCAGCCGGTCAAGCAGGAGTACCTCGACGCCTTCCCGAACCTGGTGCTCACCGACGCGATCGGCTCGTCGGAGAGCGGCTTCACCGGCATCGGCATGGTCGCCAAGGGCGCCGACCACTCGGCGGGTCCGCGGGTGAACTTCGGCAAGGACGCCATCCTCATCGACGACGACAACCGCCTGGTCCCGCGCGCGGCCGGCGCGACCGGGCGGATCGCCCGCCGCGGGCACGTGCCGCTGGGCTACTACAAGGACCCGGCCAAGTCCGAGACGATCTTCGTCGAGGTCGAGGGCAACCGTTACGTCGTGCCCGGCGACTGGGCCCGCTACGAGGAGGACGGCACCGTCACCCTCCTCGGCCGCGGTTCGCAGTGCGTCAACACCGGCGGGGAGAAGGTGTTCCCGGAAGAGGTCGAAAGCGCGCTGAAGTCCCACCCGGACGTGTTCGACGCGATCGTCGTCGGTGTGCCGGACGAGCGGCTCGGCCAGCGGGTCGGGGCGATCCTCCAGGCCCGGCCCGGCGTCACGCCCGACCTCGGCGCGATCGAGGCGCACGTCCGGACGCAGGTCGCCGGCTACAAGGTGCCGCGCAGCGTGTGGCTGGTCGAGAAGATCGGGCGGCTCCCGACCGGCAAACCGGACTACCAGTGGGCCGCCCGGCACGCGGCGGAACACCAGCCGACCGAGATCCAGAAGGCCTGAGGAGACACTTGATGCGCACCGCGCTGTGCGAGACGTTCGGCATCCGGTACCCGATCATCGGGTTCACCCCGTCGGAGCACGTGGCCGCCGCGATCAGCAAGGCGGGCGGCCTCGGCGTGCTCGGCTGCGTGCGGTTCAACGACGCCGGTGAACTCGACCGGGTGCTGGACTGGATGGACGCCAACACCGACGGCAAGCCCTACGGGGTCGACATCGTCATGCCCGCGAAGGTGCCCGCCGAGGGCGCGGCGGTGGACCTCGAAAAGCTCATCCCCGAGGAGCACCGCGCGTTCGTCGAGCGGACGCTGCGCGAGCTGGGCGTGCCGGAGCTGCCGGAGGACACCGAGGAACGCGCCGGCGTTCTCGGCTGGCTGCACTCGGTGGCCCGCTCGCACGTCGAGGTCGCGCTGAAGCACCCGATCAAGCTGATCGCCAACGCGCTCGGCTCACCCCCGGTCGACGTGATCAACCAGGCGCACGAGCACGGCGTGCCGGTGGCGGCGCTCGCCGGCAAGGCCGAGCACGCGGTGCGGCACGTCGACAACGGCGTGGACTTCGTCGTGGCGCAGGGGTACGAGGCGGGCGGGCACACCGGCGAGATCGCGTCGATGGTGCTGCTGCCGGAGATCGTCGACGCGGTGGGCGACCGCGCGCCGGTGCTCGCGGCGGGCGGGATCGGGTCGGGCAGGCAGGTCGCGGCGGCGCTGGCGCTCGGCGCGTCCGGCGCGTGGACCGGCTCGATCTGGCTCGCGACGGAGGAGTACCTGCAGACGATGCCCGAGTCAACGGCGATGCAGAGCGCGCTGGTCGGGGCGACGTCGTCGGACACCGTGCGGACGCGCATCTACACCGGCAAACCGGCACGATTGCTGAAGACGCGCTGGACGGAGGCCTGGTCGTCCGCGGACGCGCCCGATCCGCTGCCGATGCCGCTGCAGAACCTGCTGGTGAGCAAGGCGCACAACCGCATCCACGCGGCGAACGACCCGACGGTCGTGTCGATGCCGGCAGGCCAGATCATCGGCCGGATCGACCGGGTGCGCCCGGTGGCCGAGATCGTGGCCGACCTGGTCAGCGGTTACGAGGAGGCCCTGTCCCGCCTGGACAAGACGAGGTAGGCGAGCGCGCCGAGGGCCAGCACCACGACACCGCTGATCACCGACGACAGCGGCAGGCTGAACGCGAGCACCACGCAGCCGGCGAGCCCCACCACGGGCACCACGCGGCGGGTGCCGAGCGTCCACGCGCTCGCGTTCGCGATGGCGTAGTAGGTCAGCACCGCGAACGACGAGAACCCGATCGCACCGCGCAGGTCGGTCACCAGCACCAGGGCGGCGACCACGACGCCGACCGCGACCTCCGCGCGGTGCGGCACGGCGAACCGCGGGTGCACGGCGGCCAGCGGAGCGGGCAGGTGGCCGTCGCGGGCCATCGCGAACGTCGTCCGGGACACGCCCAGCACGAGTGCGAGCAGCGAGCCCAGCGCGGCCAGCGCGGCGCCGGCCCGGACCACCGGGGTGAGCGCCGACCACGACGTGCCCGCGACCGCGGCGGCGATCGGGTCCGAAGTGGACGCCAGACCGTCCGGACCCAGTTGCAGCAGCAGGAAAACGGCGACGACCGCGTACACGACGAGCGTGATCCCCAGTGCGATCGGGATCGCTCGGGGGATGGTGCGCTCCGGGTCGCGGACCTCCTCGCCGAGGGTGGCGATTCGCGCGTACCCGGCGAAGGCGAAGAACAGCAGCCCGGCCGACTGCAGGACGCCCCCAGCCCCCGAGCCGGGGAACGGCGTCAGGTGCGCGGCCGCCGGGTTCCCCGCGACGACGATGGCGGCCACCGACCCGGCGAGGACCACGAGCGTGATCGTGACGATGACCTTGGTGAGCGTCACCGACCGCTGGACGCCGCGATAGTTGAGGGCGGTCAACGCGAGCACTGCGGCCGCCGCGACGAACGACTGCGCGAGGCGGCTCGCGCCGGGCGCGGTGTAGGAGGCGACGGTCAGCGCCATCGCCGCGCAGCTCGCGGTCTTGCCGACGACGAACCCCCACCCGGCGAGGTAACCCCAGAACTCGCCGAGCCGTTCCCGGCCGTAGACGTAGGTGCCGCCGGATTCGGGGTACCGGGCGGCGAGGCGGGCGGAGGAGGTGGCGTTGCAGTAGGCGACCACGGCGGCCAGCGCGAGGCCGATCAGCAGCCCGGCGCCCGCGGCACGGGCGGCAGGAGCGAAGGCCGCGAAGACCCCCGCCCCGATCATCGACCCCAGGCCGATCACGACCGCGTCCCCGGTACCGAGCCGCCGCACGAGTCCTGTCACGGGGAGACCGTATCCGGTGCCCCGACGGAGGGGATGATCCGTTACGGGATGTTCGGCGCCCGTTCGTCCGCGGACCGGCGGCTCGCCGAGGGCATGCAGGTGGGTGGCTGGGGCTGGGGCGTGCTGGTGGGCGCATCAGCTGGGGATTCTCGGCGGTCCTCGCTGCCCGGGCCGGCCGAGGTGTCCAGTGGTGCGCGCTCATCCTCGGGCGGCCGGCGTGCACGTTCCCGGCTCACGCCGACTCAGGCCGCCGCCGAGGCAAGCGCGTGTCCACGATCCGCGGGCCTTCCGAAACCAACCCCCTCAGCCGAGAGCGTCCAGCTTCCGCTCCAGCACCGCGCGCTCCCGCTCGTTCCCGCACAGCTCGACGGCCCGCCTCAGCTCCGTCCGCGCCTCCGCCACGCGGCCGAGCCGCACGAGCAACTCGCCCCGCACGGTCGGCAGCAGGTGCGACTTGTCGAGCGCCCCGGCGGCCGCCAGGGAGTCCACGATCGGCAGCGCCGCCGCCGGGCCCTGCGCCATCGACACCGCCACCGCGCGGTTCAGGTCGACCACGGGCGACGGCGCGAGCCCGCCGAGCGCCTCGTACAGCAGCACCACCCGGTCCCAGTTCGTCTCCGCCACCGACGGCGCGACGGCGTGGCACTCGGCGATCGCGGCCTGCAGGCCGTACGCGCCCAGCCCCCGCCCGGCCGCCTCCGCCCGCGCCAGCGCCGCCCGTCCCCGCCGGATCGCCGACCGGTCCCACCGCCGCCGGTCCTGGTCCTCCAGCAGCACCGGCTCCCCGTCCGGCCCAGTGCGCGCCGGGAACCGCGCGGCGGTCAGCTCCAGCAACGCCAGCAGCCCGTGCACCTCCGGCTCGTCCGGCATCAGGCGCGACAGGACGCGGGCGAGGCGCTGGGCCTCGCCCGCGAGGTCGAACCTGATCAGGTCGCCGCCGGAGCTGGCCGACGACCCCTCGGTGAAGATCACGTAGATCACGTTCAGCACCGACCCGAGCCGCGCGGCCCGCTCCTCCGGCGAGGGCACCTCGAACGGCACCCCCGCCGCGCCGAGCGTCTTCTTCGCCCGCGTGATCCGCGCCTGCACGGTCGCGGTCGGCACGAGGAACGCCCGCGCGATCTCGTCGCTGGTCAGACCGCCGACCACCCGCAGCGTCAGCGCCACCCGCGCCTCCCGCGACAGCACCGGGTGGCACGAGATGAACATCAGCGCGAGCACGTCGTCGTCGATCTGGTCCGGGTCCCACTCGATCTCCCCGCCGTCCTCGCGCATCTCGTTGGCGAGGACGGCGTACCGGTCGTCGAGCGCGGAGCGCCGGCGGAACGCGTCGACCGCCCGGCGCCTGCCCACCGTGAGCAGCCACCCCGCCGGGTTGCGGGGCACCCCCTCACGCGGCCAGGTCACCAGCGCCTCCGCCAGCGCCTCCTGGGCGAGGTCCTCGGCCAGCGCGAAATCGCCGGTGTAGCGCGCGAGCGCACCGACGATCCGCGCCGACTCGATGCGCCAGACGGCGGCGATCGCTTCCCGTTCGGTCATCTCAGAGCTGGCCGGTCGCCTCGCGCCACGCCCGCTCCTTCTGGATCCACTCGTTGTCCTGCGGGAACTCGTCGATCGTGGTGACCCGCCGGATCTCGGTCTTGAAGCCCTTGCCCTTGATCGGGGACCGCTTGGCCCACTCGACCGCCTCCTCCTTGGAGGCCACGTTGAGGATGTAGAAGCCGCCGAACAGCTCCTTCGTCTCGCCGTACGGGCCGTCGGTGACCACGGGCGGCTCCGAGGAGTAGTCCACCACCACGCCGTCGTTCGCGTCGTCCAGCCCTTCGGCGGCGACCAGCACACCGGCCCGGATCAGCTCCTGGTTGTACCGCCCGGTCATCTCGATCATCTGGTCGAAGTCGAAGTCGGCCAGGTTCGCGAACGCCTCGTCGGTGGCCCGCCAGATCAGCATGAACTTCATGGTGTTTCTCCCTCGGTGTCCGGGTCCTTCTGGACCCTCTCACCCCATGGGTCGAACGGGGGGCGTTTCGATCGACACGGCCCCGGAATTTTTTTTGTGCAACCCGTCGGCGGGCCCGTTCCGTCCTGGAGGCATGAGGTGGAAAGCAACGATGTGCGGGCTGGGCCTCGTCCTGCTGGCGGCCACGGCCTGCGGCGAGCAGACCCCTACTGTCGGAAGCGGTTCCGGTGACGCGACCAGCAGCGAAGCCGCTCCCACCGCCCCGACCATCCCGGCCACCGACCTGCCCCCGGTGATGCCGGGCGGGCCGCGTCAGATGCAGCCACCGGCGGACACCGCCCAGGTGCCTGCCACCCGCGTCGACTCCTCGGCGCTGCCCTCGGACTTCCCGCGCGAGGTGTTCGTCAGCGCCGACGGCAAGCAGTTGTTCATCCGCGCCGAGGAAGGCGGGTGCGGGCGCGCCGCGGCCGAGGTGACCGCCCAGGACGCCCGGCAGGTCGTGGTCAACCTGGTCGAGAACAAGAGCAACCTGGCCGGCCAGATGTGCACCATGGACATCCGCTACCCGGTGGTGTCGGCGACCCTGTCCGAACCCCTGAACGAGCGGACTGTCGTGCTGACGAGCGCCAAACGAGGTTACTGACCGGTAGTATCGCGGGTCATGAGGAAACGCCAGGTCTCCGCCACGCGGATCGTCGCGGCCCCGCCGGAGAAGATCTTCGAGCTGCTCGCGGACCCGTCGAAGCACCCGCTGATCGACGGCTCCGGCACGGTCCTCGCGGCCCAGAGCGGCGGGCCGGAGCGCCTGACGCTCGGCTCCCGCTTCGGCATGGACATGAAGATGGGCGCGAACTACAAGATCCTCAACACGGTCGTCGAGTTCGACGAGAACCGGCTGATCGCCTGGCGGCACTTCAACGGGCACCGCTGGCGGTGGCAGCTCAAGCCGCTCGAGGACGGCTCGACCGAGGTCACCGAGACCTTCGACTGGTCAACCGCGCGGATCCCGCTCCTGATCGACCTGAGCTTCTTCCCGCGCAAGAACAAGCAGGCCATCGACAAGACCCTCGACCGGCTGGTCACGCTGTTCCAGGCGTGAAAAACGGGCGCCACCCGCGCGGGTGGCGCCCGTTCGAGTCAGTCGCTCAGGAGCGGAAGCTGATCTGCAGCACCGGCTCCGACGTCTCGGCGAAGAAGTCGTTGCCCTTGTCGTCGATGACGATGAACGCCGGGAAGTCCTCGACCTCGATCTTCCACACGGCTTCCATGCCCAGCTCCGGGTACTCCAGAACCTCGACCTTCTTGATGCAGTCCTGCGCCAGCCGCGCCGCCGGGCCGCCGATCGAGCCGAGGTAGAACCCGCCGTGCTCCTTGCAGGAGGCGGTCACCTGCTTGGACCGGTTGCCCTTGGCGAGCATGACCATCGAGCCGCCCGCGGCCTGGAACTGGGCGACGTAGGAGTCCATCCGGCCCGCGGTGGTCGGCCCGAAGGATCCGGAGGCGTAGCCGTCCGGGGTCTTCGCCGGGCCCGCGTAGTAGACCGGGTGGTCCCGCAGGTACTGCGGCATCTCCTCGCCGGCCTCCAGCCGCTCCGCGATCTTCGCGTGCGCGATGTCGCGGGCCACCACCAGCGGGCCCGTCAGCGACAGCCGGGTCTTCACCGGCAGCGACGACAGCTGCGCGCGGATCTCGTCCATCGGGCGGTTCAGGTCGACCTGCACCACCTCGTCGGACAGGTCGTCGGTGGTGACGTCCGGCAGGAAGCGGGCCGGGTCGCGCTCGAGCTGCTCGATGAACACGCCGTCCGCGGTGATCTTCGCCTTCGCCTGGCGGTCGGCCGAGCAGGACACCGCGATGCCGACCGGGCAGGACGCGCCGTGCCGCGGCAGCCGGATGACGCGCACGTCGTGGCAGAAGTACTTGCCGCCGAACTGGGCGCCGATGCCGAACTGCCGGGTCATCTCCAGGACCTGCTGCTCCAGGTCGGTGTCCCGGAAGCCGTGGCCGAGCGGGGAACCCTCGCGCGGCAGGTTGTCCAGGTAGCGGGCCGAGGCGAGCTTGGCGACCTTGAGGTTGTACTCGGCTGACATGCCGCCGACCACGATCGCCAGGTGGTAGGGCGGGCAGGCCGCGGTGCCGAGGCTGCGCAGCTTCTCGTCCAGGAACTTGGCCAGCCGCTTCGGGTTCAGGACGGCCTTGGTCTCCTGGTAGAGGAACGTCTTGTTGGCCGAGCCGCCGCCCTTGGCCATGAACAGGAACTCGTAGCTCGGGTCGCCGGTTCCGTCTTTGTGGAACAGCTCGATCTGCGCGGGCAGGTTGGTCCCGGTGTTCTTCTCGTCCCAGAACGTCACCGGCGCCATCTGCGAGTAGCGCAGGTTGAGCTCCTGGTAGGCGTCGAAGATCCCGCGGGCCAGCGCCTGCTCGTCGTTGCCGCCGGTGAGCACGCCCTGGCTGCGCTTGCCGATGACGATCGCGGTGCCGGTGTCCTGGCACATCGGCAGCACCCCGCCGGCCGAGATGGCCGCGTTGCGCAGCAGGTCCATCGCCACGAAGCGGTCGTTGCCGCTGGCCTCGGGGTCGTCGACGATCGCGCGCAGCTGCGCCAGGTGCGACGAGCGCAGCAGGTGCTGGATGTCGGTGATCGCGGTCCGGGCGAGCTTGGTCAGCGCGTCGGGGTCGACTTCCAGGAACTTCCGTCCGGCGGCCTCGACTACCCGGACGCCCTCGGCCGTCACGAGCCGGTACTCGGTCTCGTGGTCCGGACCCAGCGGCAGCACGTCGGTGTACTGGAAGGTGGTGGTGGTCACTCGGGCTCCCTCGCAGGCAATTCGGGCCCTTGACGTTACCGCTTGCGCGTGCTTGCCCACGTAGAGGTGTGGCGCGCACCTCGCCGGAGATCGCGTGGCGCGAACCACCCCGGAAAAGTCGGAAGGCCGGGCCCACCCCGACGGACCCGACCTTCCGGGGAAAGCGGCCGGGAGCACAGGGCACCCGCCGCGAAGTCCACCGTCCGTAGGACGTGAAGAACTCACCAAACGTTGCTTCCACGGTGACGTGACCTACGTCATACGTCAACACTGCCGATCGGGTTGTCGTGGAACACGAACAGGGCCACCCCGCGTAGGCGGAGTGGCCCTGCCGGTTGCCCTGGACGGGTCAGCTGGCGTAGGCGCGCAGGCGCTCGGCCCGCTCGCCCTGGCGCAGCTTCGACATGACCTCGCGCTCGATCTGGCGGACCCGCTCGCGGGACAGCCCGAAGTGCTTGCCGATCTGGTCGAGGGTGCGCGGCTGGCCGTCGTCGAGGCCGTAGCGCATCCGGATGACCTGCTGCTCCCGCTCGTCGAGGGTGGCCAGGACCCGGCGCAGGTCGTCCTGCAGCAGGCCCGAGATGACCGCGCTCTCGGCGTCGGTGGCCTCGGAGTCCTCGATGAAGTCGCCCAGCGGGGCGTCCTCGTCGGTGCCGACCGGCATGTCGAGGCTCACCGGGTCGCGGGCGTGGTCGAGCAGGTCGGCGACCTTCTCGACGGCGATGCCGGACTCGGCGGCCAGCTCCTCGTTGGTGGCCTCACGGCCGAGCTGCTGGTGCAGGTCGCGCTTGATGCGGGCCAGCTTGTTGACCTGCTCGACGAGGTGCACGGGCAGCCGGATGGTGCGGCCCTGGTCGGCCATGCCACGGGTGATGGCCTGGCGGATCCACCACGTCGCGTAGGTCGAGAACTTGAACCCCTTGGAGTAGTCGAACTTCTCCACCGCGCGGATCAGACCCAGGTTCCCCTCCTGGATCAGGTCGAGCAGCGGCATCCCCCGCCCCGTGTAGCGCTTGGCCAGCGACACGACCAGCCGGAGGTTGGCCTCCAGCAGGTGGTTCTTGGCCTTGTGGCCGTCACGCACGAGCGCCTCGAGCTCCTTGCGGCGCTGCGGGCTCAGCTTCGGCGCGGTGTCGAGCATGTGCTGCGCGAACACCCCCGCCTCGATGCGCTTGGCGAGCTCGACCTCGTCGGCGGCGGACAGCAGCGCGGTCTTGCCGATCCCGTTGAGGTAGACCCGCACGAGGTCCGCGGCCGGGCCCTGTGCGTCGAGATCCGCGTCGAGGTTCGGCGAAGGGCGTACGCTGGACTCGACGGGCTCGGTTTCGGGCTCGGGGACCTCACGAGTCGGGCGCTCGAGAGTCTGTACTGACATGTTCTGCCTCCCCGGTCACGGGCGGACACGTTCGGTGCGTCACACCGGCTGTTGCGCCGCGTGGGTGGATCCTGTGGAGTGCTCCACCCCCGCGGTGTCCAGCTCGTCGGCTGGACAATGGTTCCAACGCCGGCCGTTGCCAAAACGTTCCCGCCTTCTCGACTTCAAGACGAGGCGGTACCGGACCGGGTTGCTCCACCAAAGCTGAGGTTTTGCTGAGAGACCGCTCGGGTGGAGCAGTGGTTCAGACCTCTACGAGCACCGTGAAGGGGCCGTCGTTCACGCTGCGCACCGCCATCATGGCGCCGAACTTCCCTGTGGCGACACGGGCTCCGCGCCCGCGCAGCTCCGCCACGACGCGGTCGAACAGCTTCAGCGCGTCGTCCGGGCGGGCCGCCTGCGTCCACGATGGACGGCGCCCCTTGCGGGTGTCGCCGTACAGCGTGAATTGGCTCACCACCAGCAAAGGGGCGCCGGAAGTGGCGCAGGACTCCTCATCGCGGAGGATGCGGAGCTCGTGCAGCTTCCGCGCCATGGTGACCGCTTTGTCCTCGCTGTCCGAAACGTGGACGCCGAGCAGGACCAGCAGCCCCGGCTCCTCGATCGCGCCGACGACCTCGCCCTCGACTGTGACGCTCGCCTCGGTCACCCGCGCCGCGACGGCCCTCACACCGCCTCCAGGAAGCCGTGGCGGACCAGTTCCCGCACCAGCGGCAGCGCGGCCTCGGTGAGCGCGTCCTCGTCCAGCCCGTGGCCGGCGGCGAGCAGCGACAGCAGGTCCGACAGCGGCAGCGCGCCCCGGCAGCCGGCCAGCAGCGCGGCGACCGTCTCGTCGACCTCGTGCTGCCAGCCCGGCCCGTCGGAGCGGTGCAGCCGCAGCACCGTGGTGTCCCAGCCCTGGTCGCCGGGCGCGGACACCCGCTCCAGCAGCACCGTCGGCGGCACCCGGAAGCGCGCGTCCAGCAGGTCGTGCCCGTGCTCCCGCAGCCAGGCCACGCGGTCCAGCCACCGGCCGGCCTCCGGGCCCAGCGGGTCGTCGTAGGCCTGCCGCAGGTCCTCGCAGACCACCGTCGGGTGGGCCGCGTCCGTGCGGCGCAGGGTGACGAACCCGAACCCGACGCCCTGGACCTTGTTCTCCGCGAACCAGTCCAGCCAGTCGGCGGCCTTGGCGCGGCCGCGGTCGGAGCGCGGATCGATGCCCGCGTCACGCAACCAGGTGCCCACGTACAGCCCGGGGTCGGCTACGTCGCGTTGCACGAACCACGCGTCCGTGCGGCCGGGGAGCCATCGGCTCACCCGGTCGGCCCAGTCCTCGCCGTCGACGTGCAACCAGGAGGCGAGCAGCTGCCCGGTGCCGCCCTCGGTCAGGAACCCGGGCAGCTGGCGGATCACCAGTGCGCTCGCGTCGTCGCCGCCGAGGCCGGAGTCGCGGTAGGTGTAGTCGACGCGCGGCGGGCCCACCACGAACGGGGGATTGCACACGATCTGGTCGAACCGGCGGCGCGCGACCGGCGCGAACCACTCGCCCCGCACCAGTTCGACGTCCAGCTCGTTCAGCCGGAACGTCGCGTCCGCGAGCGCCAGCGCCCGCTCCGACACGTCGGTGGCGGTGACGCGCTGGGCGTGCCGGGTGGCGTGCAGCGCCTGCACGCCGTTGCCGGTGCCCAGGTCCAGCAGGCTGCCCACCGGGCGGCGGGTGGTGGCGCGGATCAGGCTCAGTGACGCGTGCCCGACGCCGAGCACGTGGTCCGGCGGGACCTCCGCGCCGAGCACGTCGGAGTCCAGGTCCGAGACGACCCACCACGAGCCCTGCTCGTCCCCGTGCGGCCGCACGTCCAGGCCGGCGCGCAGCTGCTCCCGTCCGCGCACGAGACCGGCCGCGAGCGCGTCGTCCAGCGCCAGCGGCGCCAGCGCGGCCCGCACGGCCGCTTCGGGCTCGGCGGAACCCAGCAGGAAGAGGCGGATGAGCGTGCCGAGCTCGCCGGCGTCTGCGCTGGCGCGGAAGGCGAGTTCGGGCTCGCCGCGGCCCAGCGCCGCGTGGGCCGCCCCGCCCAGCGCGTCGACCACGCCGTCGGCGTCGTAGCCGGTGCGCTGGAACGCCTCGCGCAGCCGGGCCAGGAAATCGTCGGAGAACCGCGGAATGCTCACGGTGGGTGATCCTCCCACGCGGGCGCCGCGGCTGTGCTGAGATGGCCGCATGACCACCACGGACCGGGCGACGGTGCTCGCGGGTCTCGGCGAACTCCTGCCGGGGCTGGAGGAGCTCTACCTCGACCTGCACCGCAACCCCGAGCTGTCGTTCGCCGAGCACCGCACCGCCGGCAAGCTCGCGGACCGGTTGCGCGAGGCCGGTTACGAGGTGCACACCGGCATCGGCGGGACCGGGGTGGCGGGCGTGCTGCGCAACGGGGACGGCCCGGTCGTGATGCTGCGCGCGGACATCGACGCGCTGCCGGTCGCGGAGAAGACCGGCCTGCCCTACGCCAGCGAGGTGCGCGCGCCGAACCAGGACGGCGACGAGGTCCCGGTGATGCACGCGTGCGGCCACGACATGCACGCCACCTGGCTGGACGGCGCGGCGCGGCTGCTCGCCGGCGGCCGGGACGGCTGGCGGGGCACGGTCGTCGTGGTCTACCAGCCGGGGGAGGAGGTCGGCGAGGGCGCGGAGACGATGGTGCGCGACGGCCTGTTCGACCTCGTCGGCACGCCCGCGGTGGTGCTGGGCCAGCACGTCGTGCCCGGGCCGGCGGGCTGGGTGCTGACGCGGCCGGGTGTGCTGATGGCGGCGACCGACTCGCTGCGGATCGTGCTGCACGGCCGCGGCGGGCACGGCTCCCGCCCGGAGACGACGGTCGACCCGGCGGTGCTGGCCGCGTCGGTCGTGATGCGGTTGCAGACGATCGTGTCCCGCGAGATCGCGGCGACCGAGCAGGCCGTTGTGACCGTCGGGTCGATGCACGTCGGCACCGCGGCCAACGTCATCGCCGAGGAAGCGGTGCTCGAGGTCAACGTCCGCACCTTCGACGAGCAGGTCCGGCAGCGGGTGCTGGCCGCGATCGAGCGCATCGTGCAGGGCGAGGCGGCCGCGGCGGGCGCGCCACGGCCGCCGGAGATCACGCCGATCGCGACCTTCCCGGTGACCAGCAACGACGAGGGCGCGAACCGCACGCTCACCGAGGCGTTCACCGCGCACTTCGGCGCCGACCGGACGATGGAGGCCCCGCTGGTCACCGGCAGCGAGGACTTCGGCGAGTTCGGCAGGGCGGCCGGGGCGCCGTCGGTGTTCTGGCTGGTCGGCGGCCTGGACCCGGACTTCGTGCTCACCGCGATGGCGGAGGGCCGGTTCGAGCGCGACGTCCCGTCGAACCACTCGCCGCGGTTCGCGCCGGTGCTGCACCCGACGCTGCGGACCGGGGTGGAGACGCTGGTCGTGGCGGCGCTCACATTTTTGTCGGTGGGTGGTGGCAAGCTCGGGGCATGACCGGAAGCGCCCCGATCCCCGCCGCCAACTTCGCCCAGCCGTGGGCGGACGACACCCGCCCGCCCCTGCCCAAGACCGGTGACGAGCGCGCGATCCTCACCGCCTACCTCGACTGGCACCGGCAGACCTTCGAGCTCAAGTGCACGGGGGTCGCGCCGGACCGCCTCTCCGAGAAGCTGATCCCGCCCTCGGGGCTCACCCTGCACGGCCTGCTGCGGCACCTCGCCGGCGTCGAGCGGTGGTGGTTCCGCATCCAGTTCCGCGGCGAGGACGTGCCGGTCCTGTACTACTCCGACGACGACCCGGAGCAGGACTTCGAGCGGCTGGACGGCGATCCGGCGGAGGCGCTGGCGGTGTGGCGCGCCGAGTGCGAGGCCTCCCGGCGGATCGTCGCCGAAGCGCCGTCGCTCGACGAGACGGGCGTGCACCAGGCCTCCGGTGAGCCGATCTCGTTGCGGCGGATCATGGTGCACATGCTCGCCGAGTACGCCCGGCACAACGGGCACGCCGACCTGCTGCGCGAACGGATCGACGGCCGGACCGGGCACTGAAGGAGGGGAACGTGACGGACGCACTCGCGCTGACCCGCGCGCTGACCGCGGTCGACACGGTGGGTCACGGGGAAACCGCGGCGCTGGAGGTCGTGGCGCCGCTGCTGCGGGACGCGGGGTTCCGCCTCGAGGTGTTCGAGCACGAACCCGGCCGCGGCACGCTGGTGGCCGAGTGGGAGACCGGGCACGACGTGCCCCCGCTGTGCCTGTCCGGGCACGTCGACACGGTGCCGCTGGGCGGCGCGCCGTGGCAGCACGACCCGTTCGCCGGGGAGACCGACGGCGACCGCGTGTACGGGCGCGGCGTGAGCGACATGAAGGCCGGGGTGGCGGCGATCGTGACGGCGGCGGTCACGGTCGCGCGCTCCCGGCCGCGCCGCGCCGGGCTGCGGCTCGTGCTGACGGCGGCCGAGGAGACGGGGTCGCAGGGCGCGTGGTTCGTGGCGGACCGGCTGGGGCCGAGTGGTCCGCTGGTCATCACCGAGCCGACCGCGAACGCGGCGTTCCACGGGCACAAGGGCGCGCTGTGGCTGGAGGCGCTCGCCACCGGCGTGACAGCGCACGGGTCGATGCCGCACCTGGGGGACAACGCGGTGGTCAAGCTGGCCGCGGCGGTGTCGCGGCTGGCGGAGTACCGGTTCGGGGTGGAGCCGCACCCGGTGATGGGACCGCCGACGCTGAACGTGGGCACCTTCACCGGCGGGCTGAACACGAACTCGGTGCCCGACCGCGCGGTGGCGACGGTGGACGTGCGGACGGTGGCGGGGCAGGACCACGCGGCGTTGCTGGAGACGCTGGCCGCGGTGGCCGGGGTCGAGGTGCGCCCGCTGATCGACCTGCCGCCGGTGTGGACCGATCCGGGCGACGAGTGGGCGGCCTCGGCGGCCGCGATCGTCCGGGAGGTCACCGGCGCGGGCGGTGAGGTGGCGACGGCGACGTACTTCACCGACGCGTCCGTGCTGACCCCCGCGCTGGGCGGGGTGCCGACGCTGATCTGCGGGCCGGGCGAGCCGGAGCAGGCGCACGTCACCGACGAGTGGTGCTCGATCACCCGGCTGGCCGAGTCGGTGGAGATCCTCACGCGCGTGTGCGCCGGGTGGTGCGGGATTTAACGCCACCCGAGTATCGCCGGGGAGGGCGAAGTGGCAGCATGGAGGCACAGGAGGTGGTCGCGGTGAACAGGTCCCCCCGGGGCACCGGCGACGAGGACGCCCCCGTTCTCATCACCGAGGCCGCACCGTCCTACGAAGACGAGCACGCGGCCCGCAAGCGCAAGTACATGCTGATGATGGGCATGCGGTTCCCGTGCCTGGTGCTGGCCGGGATCTTCTACCACACGTGGTGGCTGGCGCTGCTGTTCATCGTCATCTCGATCCCGCTGCCCTGGGTCGCGGTGCTGATCGCCAACGACCGCCCCCCGCGCAAGCCGGAGAAGGTCAACCGCTACCAGCGCAACGCGAAGGCCATCGAACACCGCGAACACCGCATCATCGACGGCTGACCCCGCCGCTCGGCGCACCCGTCGCGGGTGGCCGGGCTGCCGCCGCGGGTGGTGGGGCGTGCCGCCGGGGTTGAGTGAGCCGCCGCGGGTGGTGGGGCGTGCCGCCGGGATTGACTGAGCCACCGCAGGTGGTGGGGCGTGCCGCCGGGATTGACTGAGCCGCCGCGGGTGGCCGGGCTGCCGCCGCGGGTGGTGGGGCGTGCCGCCGGGATTGACTGAGCCGCCGCAGGCGGCAAGGCGGCGCCCCGAGAGTGGCCGAGCTTGCGCGAGGCTGAGCTGCCGCTTCGATCGGCAACACTGTGCCGGTGCCGCGGGTGGGCAACTCGCCATCGCCTGGGCGCCCCTGCGCCGTCTGCCTGCCGCGCGACGGCTTCACCGAAGTCGGCGCTCTACGCAGTGCCGCGGCCGGCGCCCGCCGCGCATTCACCGCACCGGATCAGCGCACCTGCGCGAAGCCTCCACGGGCGCGGCATCGACCTCTGCCGCGCCCGTGGACGCGCAACCCGCCCCGTCGCACTGCCGCGGCAGGACCAGTGACTCAGCCGGAGTCAGGGCTGAGCGCCGACCTTGGTGACCGCCCGCGCGCCCAGCCGCACGCCCGCCCGCAGGGCGTCCACAGTGGACTCCCCGCGGAGCCAGGCCGCCAGCACGCCCGCGTCGAACGCGTCGCCCGCGCCGGTGGAGTCCACGCATTCCGCCTCCTCCGCGGGCACGCTCACCTCACCGTCGGCGGAAACCCACGTCGCGCCGTCCAGACCCGCCGTCACCACCACCGCGCCGACGTCGTCCAGCAGCGCCTTCGCCGCCGACGGCGCCGCCGAGCCGGTCAGCGCCAGCAGCTCCTCCGTGTTGGGCAGCAACAGGTCCGTGCCACGCACGTCCGCCAGGAACGCCCCCGGATCGGTGATCAACGCGGCCGCCTGCGGGTCCACCGACGTGGTCAGCCCGGCCTCCTTCGCCGCCGCCAGCGCGGCCAGCCCCGCGGGCCGCGACGACGGGTCGAGCAGCACGTACCCGGACAGGTGCACGTGGTCCGCGCCGGCCAGCACCGCCGGGTCGATGTCCGCGGGCGCGAACCGGGCCATCGCGCCCCGGTCCGGCAGCATGCTCCGCTGACCCGAACCGTCCACCAGCACCACGACCACGCAGGTCGGCGCGTCACCATCGACCGCGAATGCGCACGACACGCCCGCCGCCTCCAGTTCGGCCCGCACCGTGCGCCCGCCGGCGTCGTCGCCGACGCGTGCGATCAGCGTCGTCTCCACGCCCGCCTCGGCCAGCCACACCGCCGTGTTCGCGCCCGCGCCGCCGCCGGCCAGCCGCACCCGCGACCGCGAGTCGCCGCCGTGGACGATCGGTCCCTCGTGCCGGGCCACCACGTCCAGCCCGGCGTCCCCGACCACGACGACCTTCACGCGAGCTCCACCGCGACCTCGGCCGCGACCCGCGCGTTGGACACCACCAGTTCCTCGTTCGCGTCCAGGCTCACCCCGCCGCTGGCGGTGTGGAAGTGCTCCAGCAGCACCGGCGTGACCTCCTTGCCGTGCACGCCGCGCGAGGACAGCAGCGCCAGCCCCTCGGCCAGCAACCGGTCGTGCAGTTCGGCGTCCATCTCCGCCTCGGCCGGGATCGGGTTGGCCAGCAGCACCCCCGACGACGCGTACCGCCGGTGCGCGGCGACCACGGCCGCTGCCGCGACCGGGTCGTCGACCCGCCACGGCACCTCGAAACCCGAGGTCCGCCGGTAGAACGCGGGGAACTCGCCGGTCCGGTACCCCAGCACCGGCACCGAGTTCGTCTCCAGCACCTCCAGGGTCGCGGCGATGTCCAGCACCGACTTCACCCCCGAGCACACCACCAGCACCGGCACCGTGGCGAGCACGCCGAGGTCCGCGGAGACGTCCCAGGACTCGGCCGCCCCGAGGTGCACGCCACCCAGGCCGCCGGTGGCGAACACGCCGATCCCGGCCGCGTGCGCGAGCGCCGAGGTGCTCGCCACCGTCGTCGCGCCCGAGCGGCCGAGCCCGATCGCGGGCCCCAGGTCACGCAGGGACAGCTTGTCCAACCCGGCGTCGGGCGCGCACACGCGCTCCAGCTGAGCGCGCGACAAGCCGGCGTACGCGACGCCGTCGAGCACCGCGATGGTGGCCGGCACCGCGCCGGCCTTCCGGACGGTCTCCTCCAGCCGGTTCGCGACCGCGAGGTTGCGTCCGGGCGGAAGGCCGTGGGACAGGATCGTGCTTTCGAGCGCGACGACCGCGCGGCCGCTGTGAACGGCGTCGGCGACCTCGTCGGCCAGCGATATCGGGGGTGTCACGAGGGACCATCTTCACCGACGGTCCGCCGTGAAGTCCCAGCGGGTGGGCGAGCCGCCGAAGTCGCGTTCGTCCAGCCCGAACACCCACCGCGGCCGCACCCGCACGGTCGCGTTGACGTCGGGGTCCAGGAAGTCCGTGCCGTAGTCGGTGCGGTACTTGGCGTTCACCGCCTCCACGAACGCCCGCACGGACACCGTGTCCCGCACGACCTTGGCGACACCCTCCAGCACCACGGGGTTGAGCGCGTCGTCCGTCGAGATCGTGACGGCCGGGTTGGCGAGCAGGTTGCGCACCTTCCGGGCGCCGCGCGACGAGGAGAACCACAGCGCCTCGTCGTGCCACACCGCCCACACCGGCATCAGGTGCGGGCGGCCGTCCGGCCACACGGTCGCGACCCAGTAGTCGTGCGAGTCCCGCAGCCGGCTCTCGGCCCAGGACCAGGGCAGCAGTCCCGTTCCCTGGTCGGCGGGCAGGGTGCCGTAGCCGGGCATGTGCGGGCGGGTGGCGCGGGGAACGGTCATCGGCGGGGCCCTCCCTTCACCCCAGATACTGCGCCACGCCCTCCCCGAAGGACCAGTCCACCGGGTGGTTCTCGGTCACGCTGACGAACACGTTCCGCGGCTCGATCCCGGCCCGTTCGGACGCCAGTTCCGCGATCCGCGCGTAGAGCGCCTTCTTCTGCGCGTAGGTGCGGCCCACCCGCATCGTGATGCTGACGAAGACCACACCGTCGTCCCGGCGGATGCCGAGGTAGCCGGGGTCGTAGCGGAGGTGGCCGTCGGTGCGGGTGACGATCTGGAAGAAGTCGTCCCGCGGCACGTCGATCGTCTCGGTCATGGCCTGGTGGACCGCGTCCCCGAGCGCGGTCAGGGTGGCGTCGTCGTGCACGGGCAGGGCGTCGATGCGTACGAGTGGCATACCCTCACCGTACATACCAGTAGGTACAGAAGGCCAGAGTGTCGGCCGCGACGGGTGCTGCGGCAAAATGGGCACATGAGCACCCAGACGCTGCCCGAGGTCGACACACGCCCGGAGACCACCGACGAGACCGACAGCGATCAGCCGAAGGTCTTCCACTACGTGCGCAAGGACAAGATCGCCGAGAGCGCGGTCATGGGCACGTACGTGGTGGCGCTGTGCGGCGAGGTCTTCCCGGTCACCCGCTCGCCCAAGCCCGGCTCGCCGGTGTGCCCGGCCTGCAAGGAGATCTACGAGGGCTTGCGCCCCGGCCCCGACGGCGAGGACTGATCCGCCAGGTCGTCCTCCCCGGCCGCGGGAGCCTCCTCCTGCTTGCGCGGCTTCCGCAACGGCTGTGTCGTGCGCTCCCACAGTGAGGGCGAGTCCTCGCGCAGGCGTTCCTTGGCGCGCTCCATCTCCAGCCGCCGCCACTTGCGGCGCTGGCGGCGCGTCATCTTCGCGGGCCAGAGCTCCTGGATCGCGGCGTTGAAGTAGGCGCCGCCGACGATGGCCATCCCGATGAAGAACGTGAACAGCAGGAACGCGATCGGCGTGGCCAGCGCGCCGTAGGTGTAGCCGGTGCTGGTGATCCAGGACAGGTAGACCCGCAGGCCGACACTCGCGAGCAGGAAGATCACCATCGCCAGTACCGCGCCGGGCAGCCCGCGGTGCCACGGCAGCCGGCGCGGCAGGGCCAGCTTGTACAGGGTCGCCACGGCCAGGACCAGCAGCACCCCGATCACCGGGTAGTACAGCCAGCTGATCCAGGTGGTGATCGTCGGCGCCCAGCCGTCCGGCAGGAAGTCGATCAGGACGTCCGGTCCGATGGCGATGATCGGCAGGCCGACCACCAGCAGCACCAGGCTCGCCAGGTACAGCAGCAGCGCGTAGATCCGCTGCCAGACCTCGTTGCGCACGCCGTACTGGTCGTGCGCCACGGTGATCGCGTCGACGAACGACGACATCGCCGACGAGCCGGCCCACAGCGAGATCAGGAAGCCGACCGAGACGATCTCGCCCTTGCCGATGGTCAGGATGTCGTCGACCGTGGGCTCGATGATCTGGCTCACCACGTTGCCGCTGAAGATCTTGTCCGCGAACGTGATGATCCGGTCGTGCACCGCGGTGACGAAGCCCTGTCCGAACCAGTCGCCCATGAAGCCGAGGCTGCCCAGCAGCCCGAGCAGCAGCGGTGGCAGCGACAGCGTCTGCCAGAACGCCGCCTCCGCAGACTCGGAGAAGATGTTGCCGTCCCACGCCTTGTTCAGCGTGCGCCCGAGCAGGCGCGCCGGACCCTTGCGGCGGGCGGCGCCATCGGGCGTCTCGTCGGACGGTGAACTCATGTCAGCCCCAAGCATGGCGGAATCGGCGCGATTTGGCTTGTCAAGACCTGTGGCGTGTTCAACTCCGCCGTGCCGTTCGCGGCCCTTGTCGGAGGGGACGGGTAATCTCCGATGAGCCGCCCTCACCCCCGTCCGGCATCGCGGCCGGGCAGTTCCGTGGGGGCATTCGCATGTCGCGTTCCATCGTCGGCGAGAGGAGGGGGAGGAATCCCTTGTCGGACACGGCCCAGGGTAATCGGACCGGTCAGGGCTTCGCCGCACCCGAGCCCCAGCACGACTCCACCGCCCGCCCGCTGCGGGCCTGGCAGCGCCGCGCGCTGACGAAGTACCTGAGCACGCAGCCGCAGGACTTCCTCGCCGTCGCGACGCCGGGCGCGGGCAAGACGGTCTTCGGCCTGCGCATCGCCGCCGAGCTGCTGTCCGACCGCACGGTCGAGGCGGTCACCATCGTGACCCCGACCGAGCACCTCAAGCACCAGTGGGCGGCGTCCGCGGCGATGGCGGGCATCCCGATCGACTCGAACTACCGCAACGGCCAGGGCGCCGTCGCGGCCGACTACCGCGGCGTCGCGCTGACGTACGCGCAGGTGGCCGCGCACCCGACGCTGCACCGCGTGCGCACCGAGGGTCGCAAGACGCTGGTCATCCTGGACGAGATCCACCACGGCGGCGACGCGAAGAGCTGGGGCGACGCGATCCGCGAGGCGTTCACCCCGGCCGTGCGGCGCCTGTCGCTGACGGGTACCCCGTTCCGCAGCGACGACTCGCCGATCCCGTTCGTCACCTACGAGCCCGACGGCGACGGCTCGCTGCGCAGCAAGGCCGACCACGCCTACGGCTACGCCGACGCGCTCGCCGACGGCGTCGTCCGGCCCGTCGTGTTCCTCGCCTACAGCGGTGAGGCGTCCTGGCGCACCAGCGCGGGGGAGGAGTTCACCGCGCGGCTGGGCGAGCCGCTGACGGCCGAGCAGACGGCCCGCGCGTGGCGCACCGCGCTGGACCCCGGCGGCGAGTGGATCCCCGCCGTCCTGCAGGCCGCCGACACCCGGCTGCAGCAGCTGCGCAGCGGTGGCATCCCGGACGCGGGCGGCCTGGTCATCGCCACCGACCAGGAGTCGGCGCGCGCCTACGCGAAGATCCTGGCGCGGATCACCGGCGAGGCGCCGACGGTGGTGCTCTCCGACGATCCGAAGGCGACCGCGCGGATCAGCGAGTTCTCCGAGTCGACCGACCGGTGGCTGGTCGCGGTGCGGATGGTGTCCGAAGGCGTCGACGTCCCGCGGCTGGCGGTCGGGGTGTACGCCACGAGCGCGTCGACGCCGCTGTTCTTCGCCCAGGCCATCGGCCGGTTCGTGCGGGCCAGGCGCAAGGGCGAGACGGCGAGCGTGTTCCTGCCCAGCGTGCCGGTGCTGCTGGAGCTGGCCAGCGAGCTCGAGGCCCAGCGCGACCACGTGCTCGGCAAGCCGCACCGGGAGAAGGACGGCTGGGACGACGAGCTGCTGGCGCAGGCCAACCGCACCGAGGACGAGCCCGGCGAGGAGGAGAAGGCGTTCACCTCGCTGGGCGCATCGGCCGAGCTGGACCAGGTGATCTACGACGGCAACTCCTTCGGCACCGCGGTGTTCTCCGGCAGCGAGGAGGAGCAGGAGTACCTCGGGCTGCCCGGGCTGCTGGAGCCGGACCAGGTGCGGGCGCTGCTGCGCAAGCGGCAGGAGGAGCAGCTCGCCGACGCCAGCCGACGCAAGCCGGAGAAGGAGCAGGTCCCGGCGCCCGCGCCGCGGCCGCAGTCGGTGAACGAGCGGATCGCGGCGCTGCGCAAGGAGCTGAACACCCTGGTGGGCATGTACCACCACCGCACGCGCAAACCGCACGGCGCGATCCACAACGAGCTGCGCCGAGCGTGCGGCGGCCCGCCGACGGCGATGGCGACGATGGAACAGCTGGAGGAGCGGATCGCGACGCTGCGTTCCTGGTGAGGCCGGCCTCGCTTGGAGCGGGACCGGCACAGCGTGTGGGTGGCGCGGCTAGGTGCGCGCCACCTCGGAGCGGCGGTGCGCCCGCCACCCGAGGAAGGCGTCGAGCAGCAGGAACGCCAGCAGGGACAGCCCGAAGACCGGCATGAACCAGCCGACCACGATCCCGGCGGCGGCCAGCGGCACCAGCACCTTCATCGGCAGCCGCCGGAGCGAGCCGCGCGCGAAGGGGCGGCCAACGGGCCGTCCGGCCGGGCGGCGCTGCCACCACATGCGGTACCCCCAGACGATCATCGCGATCAGACCGGCCATCACCACGGCCAGCACGATCTGGTTCGCCAGCCCGAACAGCAGGCCCATGTGCGCGTCGATGCCCCAGCGGGCCAGCTTCGCGGCCAATGGCCAGTCCTCGAAGCGCAGCACGTTCAGCACCTCGCCGGTGGCCGGGTCGATCGCGGCCGCGTCCTGCTTCTCCGGCCAGCTGCGCTGGATCTGCTTGACCACGTAGGCCTTGCCCGCCGCGGGCGGGGTGATTTCGACCGGATCGTCCAAGCCCACCGTGCGCGCCGCGGCCAGGGCCCCGTCGAAGTCCACCGCGGGGGCGGCCGTCGCGCCCGGCAGCTTCGACGGCACCGACGGCGTCTGCCAGCTCAGCGCGGCCCGCACCTCGGAGATGTTCTGCCCGGCGAACTGCGACCACGTCAGACCCGTCGCGGACAGGAAGAACAGCACCAGCGCCACCCACGTGCCGGTGGTGGCGTGCCAGGACAGCGTGCGTGCCCGGCCGGTCGTGGCCTTGCGCTTGCGACGCCGCCCGCCCCACCACAGCACCAGCCCGCCGGCCACCACGACCGCCAGCCAGCTCGCCGCCAGCTCGCTGTAGATCCGGCCCGCGTCACCCAGGTGGAGGTTGCGGTGCAGGTTGTCCAGCCAGCCCCGGATCGGCATCGCGCCACCGGAGCCGTAGGTGTCCAGCACGCCGCGGATCTCGCCGTCGTAGGGGTTCACGAAGGCGGTGCGGTAGTAGCTCTCCGGCAGGCCGTCGACCTTGAAGACGACCTGGGTGGTGTCGGTCGCCGTCGGCCCGGGGCGCACGCTGTACAACGTTCCTTCGGGAACGGCGTTCTCGGCGGTGGCGACCTGCGCGGACAGCGGCTGCGTCGTGGTCCCGGCCGGCACGTGCAGCTCGTGGTCGTAGACGACCTGCTCCAGCTGCGGCGCGAACACGTACAGCAGCCCGGTGATCGCGGCCACCAGCAGGAACGGGCCGACGAGGATCCCGGCGTAGAAGTGCAGGCGCAGCAGGACCGGTCGCAGCGTCCCGCGGGGCGCGGACGGGGCGGCGGGCGGTGCGGTTGGCTCCAGGAGGTCGTCCGTCGTCATGCTGCTCCTCGGCGGGGAGGGACCGGCTTTCCCTCCAGGTCGCCGGAATCAACGCGACGGTTCCCGGTGTGACGTCGGGCACATGACAAAGCGGGCGCCCGGGTGAACCCCGGGCGCCCGCCTGCTGTCTGTGGTCTGGCTCAGCCGCGCTGGATCTCCGCAGCGATCTCCTTGAGCTTCGACTCGTACTCGCGGGCGTGGTGGCCGCAGAAGAGCAGCTCGCCACCGCTGGAGAGGATGGCTCGTACCTGTGCTGCGGCACCGCACCGGTCACAACGGTCGGCTGCGGTCAACTCGGGGCGGGTGAGCGTCGGTGATGTCATTGGAGTCTCCCTCCGTCCCGGCATCGGCTGCCCGATGCCATCGATCCAGCGGCGACCACTTCGGCCCTGCGGTTGCCCGTCGGCTCCGCGGTGTTCGCTGGCCTCCACTCTTGCAGACGCTGAGCGCCTGGCAAGTGTTCCCGGCTGCTTGGGATGTGTGTCACGCAGAATTACCCCGGATGCCGTAGATCAATCCCGCCATTCAGGACGGAGAAACCTGCCAGAAACCCGTTTACCGTGGTCAGGACCAGTGCAGGCGGGTGGAAATCGGCTCGTGCGAACCCGTGTCAAGCGGCCGCGCGGAGCAGCTTGTTCGTTCTCAGCGGAATTCGGTGGACCGGTCCGAGGCAAGATCGTGATCAGTCCGTGTGCGAAACCATCCCCCGCGCGGGGCACGTGAGACACTCCCTGTCATGACGAAGCAGGCGTCGGCGGCCGCGAAGGACCTGGCGGCGGCCGGGGTCGGCGGGGCGCAGATCGCCTGGGCCGACAACAACGGCATCCCGCGCTCGCGGATCGTGCCGATCGGCGGTCTCGCCGCGGCCGCGACGCGCGGCGTCGGGATCACGTCGTTGTTCGCTGTTTTCGACACCCACGACGTCATCACGTTCGGCCACCCCGGACTGAGCACGCCCTCGGGTGACGTGCGTCTCGTGCCGGTGATCGACCGGCTGCGGCGGCTCTCCGGGCAGCCCGCGCTCGCCTGGGCGCCCGGGCGGCAGGTCGCAGCCGACGGATCGCCGTGGCCCTACTGCCAGCGGACGGCGCTGGAAACCGTCGTGTCCGCGACGGCCAACCTGGGTTACGAGATCCGCGCCGGCTTCGAGATGGAGTTCGCCGTGGCTCCCGCCGGCGCGCCGGACATCGCCTCCGCCCCCGGCCACCGCGGTCCCGCCTACAGTCCGCACGCCCTGATCCCGCTGGACGACTTCGTCGCGACCGTGCTGCACGACTTCGACGCCAACGGCCTGCGGCTGAACCAGTTCCACGCCGAGTACGGACTGGCGCAGCTGGAACTCTCGCTCGCGGCGACCGATCCGGTGTCCGCGGCCGACGACCAGCTGCTGGCGCGCCAGACCCTGCACGCCGCCGCGCACAAGCACGGGCTGCGGCTGAGCTTCGCGCCGATCGTCAGCCCGGAGGCGGCGGGCAACGGCTGGCACCTGCACACCTCGGTGTGGCGCAAGGGGCGCAACCTGCTCGCCGGCGTGCCGGACGGCGAGGGCGCGGGTTACCTCGCCGGGCTGCTGCGGGACCTGCCCGCCATCACGGCGGTGACCGCACCGAGCGTGCCGTCCACGTTGCGGTTGCGCCCGGGCTACTTCGCGAGCGCGTACGCGTTCTGGGGTGTGGAGAACCGTGAAGCGCCGTTGCGGTTCGTGCCGGGGTCCGACCTGCTCGGCGACGATCACGC
Organism: Amycolatopsis sp. NPDC006125; assembly: GCF_040614195.1. Taxonomy (NCBI): domain Bacteria; kingdom Bacillati; phylum Actinomycetota; class Actinomycetes; order Pseudonocardiales; family Pseudonocardiaceae; genus Amycolatopsis; species Amycolatopsis sp. NPDC006125. The sequence goes on along the minus strand of NZ_JBEXTZ010000099.1, from coordinate 2,593 downwards.
CAACGTGGAGCTGAAGCCGTGTGACGCGTCGGCGAACCCGTACCTGGCGCTCGCCGCGGTGATCACCGCGGGTATCGCGGGACTGGAGGAGAGGCTCGTCCTGCCCGATCCGGTCGGCGAGGATCCCGGCGCCTGGACGGAGGACCGCCGGACGGCCGCGGGAATCCGCCGCCTTCCGGTCACATCGGACGAACAGGACGGCGCGCTGGCGTCCAGTGGCCGGATGCGCGCGGCGCTGGGGGAGGAGCTGCTCGGCGCGTTTCGTGCGGTGCGTGCCTCGGACCGGCGCTGGGCCGCGGACCGGACGGTCGAGGAGATCGTCGCCGCCCACCTGTGGCGGTACTAGTGGGGCTGCTCGACGAGGTGCGCTGGTTCCCCGGCGCCACGCGCCTCATCGACCTCGCGCGGGCCGAGATGCCGCAGCAGAAGGGCGAGTCGGCCGCGTTCGTCACGCTGGTTTCCCTGCGGGCGCACGGGATCGCGGTGGCGAGCCAGGACGACACCGCGTCCGCGGGATCGTCGCCGCGCTCCGCCGCGGCGGCCATCGCGGAGCTGTCCGGGGGCGAGCTGACCGCGGTCGCCGCCGAGGGCGGGTGGACCGCCGCCGGGTTGCGCGCGATCCTGGCCGGGGTGCCCGAGCTGGACGCCACGCTGGTGGCCTTTGTGGACACCGCGGACCTCGGCGCGCCGGACACCCCCGACACCGCGTTGCGCGACTACCTCGACGGCGGGTTGCCGCCGTTCTGGAGTTCCCGTTGGCGCACCAGGAATCCGGTGTTCCTCGCGGGCGTGCTCAGCGGCCCGGGCGGCACGCTGGTGGCCATTGTGGACGGTTACCGCACCGCTGGCCGCGACGGGGTGCACCTGCAGCTGCTCGACCGGGTGGTCGCCGCCCTGCGGGGGCTGCTGCTCGTGGTGCCCGCCGCCGACATGGCCGCGGCGCGGGCGCTGATCGCGCGGGCGGGCTTCACTCCTTAGCCGCCAGGCGGGAATGCCTGCGGCCGTAGGCGAAGTAGATGACGAGGCCGATCGCGAGCCAGACGGCGAACCGGATCCAGGTCAGCACGTCCAGGTTCAGCATCAGGTACAGGCAGGCCAGCGCGGCGATGATCGGCAGAGCCGGGGACAGCGGCACCATGAAGGGCCGCTTGAGGTCCGGGCGCTTGTGGCGCAGCACCGGCACCGCGATCGCGACGATCACCATGGCCGACAGCGCGCCGATGCTGACCATGTCGGACAGCTCGGTGATCGGCACGAACGCCGCGAGCAGGGCGATCAGCACCGCGCCGCCGATGGTCATCCGGTGCGGCGTGCCCCAGCGCGGGTGGGTGGTGCCGATCGGCTTGGGCAGCAGACCGTCCCGCCCCATCGCGAAGCCGATGCGGCCGATGGTGACCAGTTCGACCATCATCACCGAGGTCAGTCCGGTGACCGCGCCGAGCGAGATGAGGGCGCTCACCCAGTGCTGGCCGACCGAGTCGAACGCGGCGGCGAGCGGCGCGCCGGCGTCGATGTCGGTGAACGGCACCATGCCGGTCAGCACCAGCGACACGGCGATGTAGAGCAGGGCGCACACGCCGAGGGCGCCGAGGATGCCGATGCGCAGGTCCTGGCGCGGGTTGCGGGTCTCCTCGCCGAGGTTGGCGAGCGCCTCGAACCCGGTGTAGGCGAAGAACACGATCGCCGCGGCGGACAGCACCCCGCCGATGCCGTACACGGACTGTTCGAGCCCCAGCCCGGCCTGCACGACCGGCTGGTGCAGCACGCTCGCCCCGCTCTCGCCCGGCTGGGCGGGCGGGATGAACGGGGTCAGGTTGGCGCCCTTGATGAAGAACACGCCCACGGCGATGATCAGGACGCACACCGCGACCTTGACGAGCACCAGCACGTTCGTCACCCGGGCCGACTCGCGGATCCCGAGCACGGCGACGACGGTGAGGACCGCGATGATGGCGACGGCGCCGACGTTGACGGTCGCCTCCTCGCCGAACCACTCCTGCGGCAGCCCGAGCAGGTTCGCGAGGTACCCGGACCACCCGCGCGACACCACGGCCGCGCCGAGGGCGAACTCGAGGAGCAGGTCCCAGCCGATGATCCAGGCGAACACCTCCCCGAGCGTGGCGAACGCGTAGGTGTAGGCGCTGCCCGCCGTCGGCACGCTGGAGGCCAGTTCGGCGTAACAGAGCGCCGCCAGCCCCGCCACGACGGCCCCGATCACGAACGACAACGTCACAGCCGGCCCGGCGTGCGTCTTGGCCTCCACGCCCGCGAGCGTGAAGATGCCGGTGCCGATGATGATGCCGACCCCGAAGCCCACCAGATCCCTGGCCCGCAGGCGGCGCTTCAACTCGCCGGACTCCTGCCGGGCGAGGACTTCGTTGACGTCAAGCGTTCGGGTGATGCCCATGGTGGAACGTTAGAAGATCACCTGGATCCCCGCAGCGCGGTGGCCCTTTGCTGTGACGAAGGCGGAAGCCTTCGGCCTTGAACCCAAGAGAAGCTGGGTGGTCATCCCGTCGCCTGACACCGGCGCGATCACCTTGAGCCAGGGCCGCAACCCAGGCCGCCAACCGGCGGCCGAACATGCCAACCT